>CAZVZF010000005.1:0-20806 GCA_964631095.1 uncultured Eubacteriales bacterium | reverse complement strand
CGACCGCGGCCATTTCCCTTGCCAATCGTTACTTTACAACCTTTAACATGTTAATGATGGCTCTTGCTGTTACGTGTTCGGTATACATTGCCCAATACTATGGAGCAAAGCAATATCATCGTTTAAAGCAAATATTTGGTATTAATTTGGTGTTAACAGGTGCCTTAGCATTGCTCGCTTTTGTCATAGGAATTGGCTTCCAAGATCCCATCATTGGCTTCTTCACGGGAGCAGAAGCAGGAACAGATTTTATCGTACGCGAATATGGGGCTCAATACTTAGGATTAGTTGCCTTCTCCTTTTTGCCCCAAGCGGTGACCAACGCTTTAACATTCACGTATCGGCCATTACGACAAACCAAGATTCCCCTTTATTCGGCGCTGACAGCAGCCCTTACCAATGCCATATTTAATTGGTGGTTCATCTATGGAGGTCTGGGAATTCCAGCATTGGGCATCCAAGGGGCAGCTTACGCAACCATCATTTCTCGCCTTTTTGAAATGAGCGTATTGTTGATCTATTTCTTTGTCAAGAAACCACTTTTCTATGGAAAAATTAGGGAGATTTTTTCTTTTTCTTCTTCCATGTTTCGGGAAGTATTCACGCGAGGACGTCCGTTGCTTGTGTCGCAAGCATTGACCCAGGCGATGGCTATTTTTATGCTCTTTGTCTTTGCTCGAATAGAAGTTGGAAATGCAACGAATGTGGCGGCTTTTACCGTTTCGACTCAATTGGTGGATATCGTAGTTGTTTTTATCGGTGGGATGGGAACTGCTGCTTCGGTGATGATTGGCAGTCGACTAGGAGCCAATCAAGTGGAAGAAGCGAAACAGAATGCCCGCTATCAAGTTACGTATGTCATTCTCTTCTCGATTCTTGCTTCCTTGGTGTTAGTTTTGCTCATTCCCCTTACCGAAATTGCTTTCAACTTTGATCCTTCGGAATATGGGTTATTAAGTGCCTTGATGATTTTGCATGCATTATCCTTTCCGTTCATGGTTTATTCGCTTAACATCATTTTCATTACCCGCGCTGGTGGATACAATCGCGCGCCTTACTACATCACCAATTTAGTATATTATGGTATCAAGCTACCGATTATCATCTTCTTTGTCTATTTGATGCCAACGTTGTTTGCCGAGAGCATCGGTTTACAACAATGGCTTGCATCGTTGGGACTCCCTCCTACCTTTATGGTTTTCGTCTTTTTGATTGATCGGGGGATGGAAGTCGTACGTGCCATTGTTGCCTACATGGTTTATACTCGTGCGGATTGGTGCCGCAACATTGTCAAGCATATCTAATCAAAAATGGAACAAGAATAAAAAATATGTTACAATACTAGTAGCAGAACCATATAAGGGGGGTTCGACATGAAACTGATTTTTGCGATTGTTTCTTCCGATGATTGTGCCAGTGTGATGGCTGCTCTGGTCAAAGAGAGATTTTCGGTAACCAAACTTGCGACCAGCGGTGGGTTTTTAAAAGTCGGAAATGCGACATTGCTCATTGGCACGGAAGCAACCAAAGTCGAACAAGTCTTAAAGATCATTGAAGCCCATTCGAAATCACGCAAAGAAATTGTTCCAATTATTGGGCCTAGTGAAATTGGCATTTATAGTGCTCAAACCATGGAAGTCCCAGTAGGAGGAGCGACCGTCTTTGTTATCGATGTAGAATCCTTTATTAAAATGTAGAAAAAAGCTTGGCAAATTGCCAAGCTTTTGTTTGATAAAATGAGGAAGGATTCTATTGAAGAGGGCTAGTACTGCTTGCACCAACAAGGGCTTCCCAAAGTGGCATCAACAATGTATTTAAATAGATGGCAGCAATGAAGGCCAAACCAGCTAAGACCACCAAGAACAAGACCCGCAATACCCGGTTGGCCACCGAGCGAGTGACACCTAACGAGATCACAAGAAATAGAGCAGCAACAAAGAATCCAGCAAACCCAGCAACAATGACACTTAAAAAAGGAATCCCCAAGAGAATTTTTTCATACATCGGAACTTCGGGAAAACAATTCATGTCTTTTCCATCGATTTCGATGCGTGGATTCCCTAGCATAATATTAATAACCTCAATCTTACGAGTTTTTCCTGCACGTACATCGGTATAACTATAAATGGTTGCGGTTAGTTTTTCAGCAGGTTCTCCATCCACCAATACGGAGCGTACTCCAGCGACTGCATTGTTCCGGATTTCAATCATGTGGCCATTTTTGGTATCCGGATAACGAAATTTAATGAGCATAAAGCGCCTCCTCTATCTACTGCTTTATCAATATAGCATAGTTTTGGGTTGAACTCCATGCTTTTTCATGAATTGGAGCCTATAAATTACACTTGTCTATTTTCAACACTTTTAAAAAAGCGTATAATATGCAAGATGAAGTTGGAGAGGTGAATTCGATGAAACTTGCGACGCCATGGCAACGTCTCGCAGCGGCGGCAATTGATTTATTCGTCCTTGTTATCGTTTTTGCCTTTTTTGAAGCAATGTTTTCTTCTCCTGACAGTCGGCAGTTCTATCATGATATTGCCGTAATTCTTGAAACAGGAACCTTAGGTTTTAACAATACCATTTGGATTCTTGGTCGAATGGCCGAGGGACAGATGGGCTATTTACGGTTGGTTGAATTGATCTTTTATATTTTATATTTAGTATTTCTGCCCATTGTATGGGGCAAGCAAACTTTAGGACGCTGGATTATGAATGTTCGAGTTGTGAAACTCAATGGACGTCACTTGACTCCTGGGACGATGACGATTCGAGAAGTAATGGGGGTCTTCTTGATTAGCCTCTTTACGTTAGGAGTTACCTCCATTATCAGTTTAGTAATGCTGTTTCTTGCTCCGGCTCGCCGCACCATCCATGATCGGATGTCCAATACCTTGGTCGTTTTTGTTAAGTAGTTTATAAAATGCGGTTCTCCGCATTTTTTTGCTTCTGCTATTTTTGCGTGCTACAATAGAAGAAAAGCATAGAGGAGGGATTTCATGCAGCAGCTCATCACCCTTCGAGGGGATTTGCTCAATGAGCACGGCGAATTACGTCAAGCGGGCTATGCGACAAGCCTTTGTCTGGATTATCGACGCGATCAAATTCAGGCCCATGCACTGCGAATTAAAGAATGGGATTATTATTATCTAGGCAATCAACATATCGGTCTTGCCTTGACCATTGCCGACAATTCCTACATGGGATTGGTAAGCGTCTCCCTCTTTGATTTTGATGCCCCTCGTGAGGAAACCGTGACCGGAATGACTCTTTTTCCGATGGGCAAAACCCGGTTGCCTTCCTCTTCCTCATTTGGGGATACCACCTTTCATAATAGTCGCTTTCAATTACGTTTCACGCATGATGGGAGTGGGAAGCGGCACCTATTTTGTGATTGCAAAAAATTTCGTGGTGAGGAAACCCTTCATGCAGAGTTTGAATTATTAAGTGAACCACAAGACTCCATGGTCATTGCCACTCCATTTACCGGACATCCGAAAGCCTTTTACTACAATCAAAAAATTAATTGTATGCCAGTGCACGGAACAATCCGTTTAGGGGATTGGACCTATGAATGTTTACCCCAAGAGACCTTCGCTGTCTTGGATTGGGGTCGCGGAGTATGGACGTATCGCAATACATGGTATTGGAGTTCGTTATCAACGATATTGGATGGCCACACAGTTGGCTTCAATCTTGGGTATGGTTTTGGTGATACTTCAGCGGCGACAGAGAACATGATTTTTTACGATGGCATCGCTCACAAACTAGAACAGGTCCATTTTGATATCCCGCAACAAAAAGGACAAGATAATTTTATGGGAACCTGGTCCATTCACGATGATCAAGGACATTTGAATTTAACGTTTGCACCCATTCTTGATCGCTCGTCCAAAACCTCTTTAGTCGTTATCAAGAGCATTCAACATCAAGTCTTTGGTCGCTTTAGTGGAACCATCCAATGGAACGATGGTCGTGTCCTCACACTTCAAGATGTAGTAGGTTTCGCCGAAAAAGTCTATAATTGTTGGTAATTCGTTTTCTTCGACTTTTCATGCACACGCAAAAGGAGTACAAGTATGAAACCCAATGCAACCTTCGATACCGACAAGGTCCCAACTGCCACAAAATGGATTTATAGTGCCAGTGGCACCGGACGTGATGCCGCTTATACGTTGGTCAGTCTTTTCTTAATCACCTACATTCAATACACCATTCGCCTAACTCCACTCCAGTTTACGGCATTGACCGCAATTATCGTGGTATGTCGTATTTGGGATGCGATCAATGATCCGATGATGGGCACCATTATTGAGAATATGCGGCTCAAATGGGGCAAATATAAACCATGGATTTTCTTTGGGGCTTTGCTGAATGCTGGCATTACAGCCTCGCTGTTTCTTGTTCGCCCCGAAGGATGGGGGTTTGTTGTTTTCTTTGGCATAGCCTACTTATTATGGGGGATGACTTTTACGATGAACGACATCTCGTATTGGTCGATGCTTCCTTCGCTTTCCAGCGATGAAAAACAACGCAATGTCTTAACAACCTTGGTGGCAACCTTTGCTTCGGTAGGAGCCTTTGCCGTGGGGGGGCTTGTTCCGATGTTGGTGACGGGTGATGCTATTGATATGTATGGGAAAATTGCGATTGCCGTCGCGATCTTCTTCTTGATATGTCAGACAATTCTAGTACTGTTTGCGAAAGAACGCACGCGTAAAGAAGTGGTATCAAAAGCGCCCAAATTGAGCCTTAAATCGATGTTTCAAATCATCGCTCATAATGTTCCTTTGCTTTGGATGCTGATTGTCATCTTAGTCTACTATCTAGGCAGTGCCTTATTGAATGCGTTCGGCTTAAACTTCTTCTACTTCGAATTTGGTTATACCGGAAATGAAATGTTCTTATTTACGGTTGTTTATGCGGCGGGAACTATCATCTCTCAAATCATCTATCCCTTACTTTCGGCAAAGTTTAAACGGAAGCAATTATTAATTGTGAGCTTTGTGGCCATTGCCATTGGCTATCTGGCCTTCTTTGCCTTTGGCTATGTACCTTTCTTACCAAAAAACATCCTAGTTCTATGTGTGATTGGGGCACTCGTTTTTTCGGGACAAGGCGTCTTCTATCTCACCATTTTAATCATGATGACGAACACCATCGAATACAACGAATGGAAAACGGGAGAGCGAAATGAAAGCATAATTTTTGCAATTCGCCCCTTTACCGCTAAACTTTCAGGAGCAATTCAACAAGGAGTGGTATCCTTGGTCCTCATTGTCAGTGGGTTATATGGTTTGTCTCAACAAGTGGCCGAGTTGGAACAGCAAAAAGCCCTCGGAGAGATCTCTGACATTGTTCCTTCCGTGAATGCCATTTTGGCTCAATCCAATGCCACCATGTTGTTGGTGTTACGCATTGGAATGACCCTTTTACCGCTTGCTTTACTAGCCTTAGCCTTCTATATTGCGGTCTTTAAGTATCATATTGATGAGAGTACCTATCAAAATATGGTCAAAGAAATCGCTCAACGTCAACAAAAAGCCTCGGATTAACCGAGGCTTTTACTTATTTTTTGGGAAGAAGTCTTACTTTTAGATAGTCATAAATCTCTGGAGGAACAAAGTCATAGAAATCGTGAGAGAAGGATGCCAATTCTTTGATGGAAGAACTCGAGACATAAAGGCTTTCCACATTGGGAAAGAGAATCATGGTTTCAATGCTACTATTGATGTAGTGATTGAAATGATATTGGGTAATCTCATTCTCAAAATCACGGGGATTGCGTACGCCACGAATCATGACTTTCGCGCCTCGTTGCGTCGCATACTCCACCGCCATCCCAAAGTGCTTATCGACTAAGACGTTGGGGAATCGTTGAGTAGCCAGACGTAACATCTCCACTCGTTCTTCAACGGTAAACGTAGAGGCTGGCTTTTGGGCATTGACGCATACGACCACATACACCTCATCAAAGACGGAGGCGGCCTTGGCGACAATTTCAATATGTCCCCGAGTAACGGGGTCAAAGCTACCAGGATAAATGGCGATTTTTTTCGTATTCATAGTGGAATCCTTTTTCTTTCTCTAAAGTGGCATCTCTTATCATCATAGCGAATGAAGCCAAGGCTTTCAAGACCCTTAACGTTCCTTGATCAAACCACTTCGGTACGCATGGAGTAGCTGTTTCAATTCTTCGACTTGAACTTTTAACTCCATACCGATGTCCGTCATTCCAACAGTGAGTCGTTTGGAGGCACTTTCATAAATGACGGAAGTGGAAAGAATATCCTTGTTGTTTTCAATCGCATCATCAAGTCCTACAAATGGTTCATGGGCCGCCAGCCGAATACCCCAAGAGTTGAAGAACATCGTATAACCAGCAATGCCAGTGGTATGGTGATAGGCGCGGCAGAAACCGCCATCAATAATAATCATTTTTCCATTGGCTTTGACTGGTGTTTCCCCAGATTTCACTGCGACAGGCATATGACCATTGATAATATGGGCATATTTGAATTTGGTAAAGCCAAACTCTTTCATAATGCGAAGACATGCATCTTCGTTATCTTGGTATTTATAGTAAGGATTTTTAGGTTCCTTATGGGTCGTTTTGTCTTCAATAAAGAGGCGTTCAAAGGTAGTCATTTTTTTACGCCCTACGGTAGGAGCATCTTTTCCACACCATAACCACCACAAGAAATCTTCGCCCTGTTGTTTTTCTGGACTTCCGATACGCCCGTAGTATCCTTGGCGAGCGATAACATCACAACGATCATAAAGGGGCTTTCCGGAGAAGGTAATCCCTTCGAATTCAAAGGATTGGAAGGACCCATCGTCGTTCATGGGCATGCAGCCATGAAATAAGAGGTTTCCATTGGTGACTTTATACATGCTTCCCACCGAATAGAGAAAGCGAATGTGCTTTTGTAACCGCTCCGAATGACGGAATGATTGGATGAGTTGATCCATGACTTTTTCTTCTGCAGGGGTTAATTGATAGGGATTGTTGCGATCGACGGTAGGGAAGTCAGTATCCAACATGGGATAGGATTGTTTCCCAATGCGCACGGTTTGATTCGCATAATCAATTTTATCGAGCAACAACCGTTCTTCCATTCGATAATCAGGATGACGTTGGATGAGTTGACCTTCGAGTTTAAACTGAATGATGGCAATGGCCTTACGCATCTTGGCAACCAACGCTAAATCTTCCAGTTCAAAATCGCTTTGTTCGGATTTAACAGGGAAATAAATATGCTTGGCCACATAAGTGGTGCTGGCAAAGACTGCCAACGGTAACAGATTAATCCCATAGCCATCTTCAATCAAATCCAGATTATTATACTTCATCGTATTCGAGAGTAAGGTGGCAATACAAGCGCCACTTCCTGCGGCGGCTCCCATCCATAAGGCATCATGGTTGCCCCATTGAATATCAATCGCATGGTGGCGCATCAACCGATCAAGAATGATATCAGGATGCGGCCCACGATCAAACAGATCACCGACAATATGAAGACTATCCACTACGAGACGTTTGATAACATTGCAGATGGCAATAATAAAGGCATCGGCACGATCAATGTCGATAATGGATTGTAAAATTTTCGAATAATAAAGTTCTTTGTTGCGTTCCCCATAATCGGCATGAAGCAACTCATCGATAATGTACTCAAAATCTTTGGGTAGGGCTTTCCGCACTTTGGAACGCGTATATTTGGATCCACAAACACGACACAGTTCCACAAGTTGTGTTAAGATCGTCTTGTACCAGGTGGTCAAATCATCGGTTTGCTTTTTCATTTTTTCTATTTTACGCTCAGGATAGTACACCAATGTGGAAAGTTCTGCAATTTCATCCTTGCTCATTCGGTCTTGATAGAGCTGGGTAATCTTGTTCCGGATGTTTCCAGAACAATTATTGAGAATATGCAAGAATGCATCGGCTTCTCCATGAATGTCACTCATGAAGTGTTCCGTTCCTTTGGGTAGTTCTAAAATTGCCTGTAAATTAATAATTTCTGTCGAAGCGGCTTGGATGTTGGGAAATTCTTTCGCTAGTCGTTGTAAGTAACGAAGATTGCGTGAGATATCCACCATTTGTGCCACAACAACACCCCCTTTTTGTCTGAATTTATCATACCCCAAAAAAGGGCTAATTACAACCGGCCATCTAGGTGGAGAATAATCAAAAAAATAGCAAAGTATTCTTGCCTGACTATCCGCTCGTTTTTGGAATAGTGTATAATAGAAAAGAATAGGAGGGATAGCATGGAATTGCAGACCTATGACCCCAAAGCGCTCTTGCAAGCAATTGCGACCAAAGATGTCAAAGCCATTCGACATGCCTTTGAAGAATTCAATCTTGTCGATATTGCTGAGACCTTAAATGAAGCGATTTTGGAAGAAGAAACGACACTCATTACCGACTTAATCTTTGTATTTAAGACCGTCCCTCCCTCGTACACCGCTGAGGTGTTTTCCTATTTGGATGATGATTTGAAAGAGAAACTTATTGCCTTATTGACGAGTGAACAAATTAGCTCCATTTTGGAGAATCTTTTTAGTGATGATATTGTGGATTTCTTGGAAGAGATGCCATCGAATTTAATGAAGAAAATTCTGCAATCCGCCACCAAAGAAACGCGCAGTGAAATCAACCACCTCTTGGATTATAAGGCGAATTCTGCTGGCTCCATCATGACCACTGAATTTGTGGAACTGAAGGCACGCGATACTGTTAAAGGGGCCATGGAGAAAATTCGTAAACAAGGAAAAGAAGCCGAAACCATTAGCTACTTGTTCGTGGTGGATGCCCAACGTATTCTTGTCGGAACCTTACGGTTGCGCGATTTAATTTTTGCTGAGGAAGGCGCTACAGTCGGTGATATTATGGAAACAGACTTTGTCTCCATTTATACCCATGACGACCAAGAAGAAGTTGCCAAGAAATTTAAACGTTATGACTTAAACGCCTTGCCAGTGACCACTCAAGATGATCGCCTGGTGGGGATTATTACTGCGGATGATATCATTGACGTTATCGATCAAGAGGCCACCGAAGATATTCAAATCATGGCTGCTGTGGCACCTTTGGGTGATGAGTACATGAAAACTTCGGTCCTTTCCTTGGCGAAGAAACGAGTTGTTTGGTTATTTGTGTTAATGTTTTCCGCCACTTTTACCGGTTTAATCATCGGTAGTTACGAGAATTTGATGCAACATTTGCCAGTGCTGGCCATGTTTATTCCGATGTTGATGGATACAGGTGGAAACGCTGGGGGACAGACCAGTACACTGGTAATTCGGGGATTAGCGCTTGGTGAAATCGAGATCACCGATTACTGGCAGGTCTTACGCAAGGAAATTGGTGTCGCACTGATTGCGGGTGGGGCGCTTGGACTATTTGATTTTGTTTGGATTTTAGTGCAAAATGAACTTGGGCTTATTTCCGTTGGAAGTAATGCCACTCCCCCCTATCTCATTGCGGGGATGGTTGCTATAACCCTTTTCGTCACCGTCTTTCTTGCAAAATCGGTAGGATCCACTTTGCCTATTTTGGCCAAACGTCTCAAATTGGATCCCGCCCTCATGGCGGGCCCATTGATGACAACCATCGTGGATGCCCTTTCTCTCATGTTGTATTTTTTCATCGCTACGCAAATATTCCATCTTGTGTAAGAAAGGAGCATGCTCGTGACCATTGCCAAACGCCGCGCGCGAATCGCTGCCTATCTCGTCGACCTTATCATCAATACCTTAGTCATATTCTTGTTTTTGTTGGCGACAACTTCCACCGAGATTATTGCCATCATTTGGGGAAATCCCACGGGTATCGTCTTTGATATGCTCTTATTTATTAAAGTACTCCGAGCGGGAATGTTTATTATGGGTTATTTGACCTTTTACAGCGTCGTGCTCCCTTATTTGAATAAGGGACAAACGGTCGGCAAACGCCTCTTTCATCTTCGAGTCGTACGCATGGATGATTTTAAGGCAGATTTTATTTGCCTCATGATGCGAGAAATGGTGGGTAAATATTTATTATCCATTGCGACTTTGTTTGCTTCACCATTCATCTCATTTGCTTTGATCAGTTATCGGCCGGATCGACGGTCGATTCATGATATTATCGCCAACACGAAAGTGGTTGACGCATTATAAAGGAGGAATTCATATGCCAACCCCACACAATCAAGCTCCAGCCGGCGCCATCGCCAAAACCGTTTTAATGCCCGGTGATCCTTTGCGCGCTAAATTCATCGCCGAACGTTTTTTAGAATCACCTAAACTAGTGAATCAGGTTCGTAATATGTTTGCTTATACCGGAACTTATCAAGGCAAAGAAGTGACCGTCATGGGTTCTGGAATGGGCATGCCTTCCATTGGAATTTATGCCCATGAATTGTATACCCAATACGGAGTTGAAACCATTATTCGAGTAGGTACCTGTGGTGCCTATTCGCCGGATGTCCGTGTATATGATGTCATTTTGGCTCAAGGAGCTTGTACGGATTCTAATTTTGCCAGTCAATATGATTTAGGAGGTACGTTTTCTGCTCTATCTTCCTATGCCTTGTTGCATGAAGGCTATCAATATGCGAAAGCCCATCACATGAATGTTCATGTAGGAAACATCCTGTCTTCCGATATTTTCTATCATGCGAAAGCCGATCAATGGCAACAATGGGCCAAGATGGGCGTTTTAGCAGTGGAAATGGAATCGTATGCTTTATTTGCGGTGGCCGCTTTCTTAAAGAAAAAAGCCTTAACTGTTTTGACTGTCTCTGATTCTTTGGTCACCCATGAGGCGACCACTCCCGAAGAACGAGAACGTCACTTTTTACAAATGATGGAACTTGCATTGGCCATCGCTTAACAAGGAGGTAGTCCATGAACGGGACGCTTGTCTTTATCCTCTTGATGGTGATACTAGGGCTTGGCTCGCTCGTTTTCATCTTTCAAGATGTCCTTATGGCTTATTGGGTTGGGTGGATGCGTCAGCGTCGCTACCGTTTTCGGTTGCAGCGTTGGGTACGTATGCATGACTTTTTGTATCTCAGCAACCTTAGCTTACGGGTGGATAGCGGCCGTTATTTCTCTGTCGACCATCTAGTATTTGGGGATAATTTCATCTATGTCATTCTTGTTAAATTTTGGTATGGACTGATTAGTGGCAGTACCGAAGATGAAAAATGGATCTTAACCGATGGTCGAGTCGTCGAATACGTGGATAACCCTGCTCGTGCCAATGAACTTCGTATTGGACTATTATCGAGAATTCTTGGAATCGATCGCGAGAACTTTGTTTCCGTTGTTGTTGTCGCCCCGTCGGCCGCTATTGATCAAATGACAGCGGCAATTCCTCATTGGCATGTCATCAATGAAAACGAACTCATTCCTTTTCTTACGCTACAAGAAAAGACAGCAACTCTTCCTCCATATCGTCCAGATGAAATAGAAAAAATGGCTGAAACAATCTATGATTATCATCAAAAAAGCATAACGGAACGTCACCAAAAAATGTTGCGTTCCAAGGTGAGAAAATGAAACATAAGAATCGACCCTTAGAATCGCTTTGTGAACTTTATAAAATTGGAGCGGGCCCTTCCTCTTCACATACCATGGGACCGCAGCGAGTCGCTCTGCTCATGCGACAAGCCTTCCCTCAGGCCAATCACTTTCGTGTAACCTTGTTTGGCTCGCTTGCCTTAACGGGAAGAGGACATCTTACTGATGTTGTGTTGCAACGCACGTTTGCTCCCCATCCCTGTGATGTCGTATTTGATCACGGGTTCTCCAAACGTCATCCCAACAGTTTGGTCGTGGAAGCCTATCTTGATCAAACCTTGATCAGCACCTGGCATGCGGATTCCATCGGAGGCGGTAGCATTCAAATTGATGAGTATCCCGTGGAACGTGTTGCCGCCAATTATCCGTGGACTTCCATGGAAGAGATGAAAGAGGACATGAATGCGAGCGGACGTTCGGTGTTGGAACTTGTCGATTTCTATGACCCGCAAGCACGTTCTCATGTGGAGCAGGCCTGGTCAAGAATGATTGCTTGCATCGAACGAGGACTGCTTGCCGAAGGAACCATTCCTGGAGCGTTGGGGCTTGAAAAAGTGGCTGGTCGCTTGCATGCGAAAGCGCTCGATCCTCAGCAAGATTGGGGCAATGAAGAGCGCGAGAAAATGCTTCTTAGCGCCTATGCTTATGCGGTGAGTGAAGAAAACGCAAGTGGCAACGAAGTGGTCATCGCTCCTACTTGTGGAGCGGCTGGTGTAGTAAGTGCTGTTATGTATTTCTTTGCGAAACAACGTCAAGAAACGACCGATCGTATTGTGGATGCGCTCGTAATCGCAGGGGTTTTTGGTAATTTTGTGAAACGAAATGCCACCATCTCTGGTGCCAAAGGAGGGTGTCAAGCAGAAGTGGGGACGGCCTGCTCCATGGCCGCAGCAGGAGCGAGTTATCTCTATGGTCTTGATTTTGACCGTATTGAATATGCCGCAGAAGTTGCCATGGAACATCATCTTGGACTTACGTGTGACCCCGTATTAGGGTTTGTTCAAATTCCTTGCATTGAACGTAACGGGGCTGCCGCACTACGAGCCTTGGATGCGGCATTGTATGGGAAACACATTGGTAATTTAAGAAAGAATCGTGTTTCTTTTGATGATGTGGTTGCAGTGATGAAAGAAACAGGAGCCCATTTACGCAAAGATTATCGAGAGACTGCCCTTGGTGGTTTAGCGAAGAAAATTAAACGAAAATTCGGATTTTAAAAAAACGCCCACGAGGGCGTTTTATTTTTGATGATTGAGGATGGGCCACAAGTGGTGCATCACTTTTCCAATTGGGAAGCCAACAATAGCATTGTAATCGCCGTGGATTTCATCCACAAAGGAAGATGCTCCTCCTTGAATGGCGTATGCCCCGGCTTTATCTAAGGGTTCTTGCGTCTCGACATATCGGCGAATGTCTTCATCCGTTAAAGAGACAAAGTGAACACTTGCTTGGGCCGTAAAACGAATCACTTGGTGGGGGGTTATCACACATACTCCCGTTAAGACATGATGGGTCCGACCTGACAATTTGCGCAGCATCGCACATGCATCTTCGGCATTTTGGGGTTTTCCTAGGGCTTCATTGTCCAAGACAACAATCGTATCTGCTCCAATCACAATGGTATTGGGGTTGGATGCGGCAACTGACTCCGCCTTATGAAAGGCAAGTTCCTCGGGACGTTCGTTCAAAGGGATATGGTCGAATGCATGTTCATCAATACGAGAAGGGACAGTGTGAAAGGAGATCCCCGTAGCAGCAAGCAGTTGCTTGCGCCGTGGAGACTCGCTGGCAAGAATGACTTGCATAATGGTTAAGCCTCTACCGATGGCCCTGACCGACGACGTTGGTGTTGGCGGGGGGCAATCGGTTCTTTGGTGGCAAGTTCTTCTTCGGTTTCACGACGATTCATAATCACAGGAATTATCATGGGGTTCCGATTGGTCCGATCGTACAAGAAAGTGGAGACGGTGTTGCGGATGGTGTTCTTAAGATCCGAGAAAGTGACCTTTCCTTTGTAAAGTTCCATAATCGCTGCTTCCACGTTGGCCGCTGCTTGCTTCATCATATCCCCACTTTCGGTGAGGAACATGAATCCACGCGAAAGAATGAAAGGCTTGGTAAGCAATTTATTATTGCGAGAATCCAAGGAAACAAGGACGGTCACCACGCCATCGGTGGATAAAATTTTTCGGTCACGAATGACGGCAGTCGACAAGCCTGAGGTATCTTTTCCATCCACATAAATATCATCTGTTTCCACGCGTCTTCCCGTATGGGCACTCCCTTGACTGAGGAGCACCACATCTCCATTGGAGAACACAAAGGTATTAGACTTTGGAATCCCTAATGCATGGGCGATTTCGGAGTGTAATTTCAACATCCGATATTCGCCGTGGATGGGCATAAAGTATTTCGGGGCAAATAAGGAAAGCATATACTTCAATTCTTCGCGAGAAGCATGGCCTGAAGCATGTAAGTTGGTGAGAATGGAATTGGTTAATACATTGGCGCCACGACGGGTCAAAGCATTGACTACCCGATTGACACTTTGTGTATTGCCAGGAATCGGACTTGAAGAAAAGACGACGGTATCGCCAGGGAAAATTTTCAAGTGCTTATGGGTATCGGCAGCAATCCGCGAGAGTGCAGCCATGGGTTCTCCTTGCGATCCCGTGCAAAGAATCAAAATCTCTTCGGGGCGATAATTCTTTAAGGTTTCAGGAGTAATGAAGGAAGAATCAGGTGCCTTAATGTAACCATATTTACGTCCGATGTTTACGGTACGATCCATGGAACGCCCAAAAATGACGATTTTTCGCTTGTTACTGACACCGGCTTCCACGATTTGTTGAATGCGATGAATGTTGCTAGCAAAGGTTGCGACAATTAACCGTCCTGGGGTATTATGAACCACATCATGAATCGATTTCACAACTCGTTGTTCAGTAAGACTATAGCCTTCCACTTCGGCGTTGGTGGAGTCACTTAATAGTAAGGTGACACCTTCACTGCCGATGCGGGCAATTTTCTGTAAATCAATGTTTTGACCCACGGGAGTCAAGTCAATTTTAAAATCCCCAGTGTGAACCACACGGCCATTAGGGGTATCGATGGACAAGCCCAGCGAATCGGGAATGGAGTGCGTGGTGGTAAAGAAATTAATTTGGAAAGGTCCAATGTCGAGATGGGTGTCCCCATTGATCTCAAACATTTTCACTTTCTCACGAATGCGATGCTCTTCCAGTTTGTTTTGGATAAGGGCAATGGCGAGACGTGGGGCATAAATCAATGGAATATGCACACGTTGCAACAAAAAAGGAATCCCGCCAATGTGGTCTTCATGACCATGCGTGATTAAAAGGGCTTTGATTTTGTATTGGTTGCGCACCAAATAACTGTAATCGGGAATGACATAATCGATTCCAGGAAGGTCATCTTCGGGAAAGCGAATGCCCGCATCAATGATAATCAAGGAATCCTCATGCTCGACACAATACATATTTTTGCCAACTTCACCTAGGCCACCCAAAGCAAAGACGGCCGTTTCACTACGACTGTTTAAATTCATCTTCTCACTCCTATATTGATATATGATCCATTGTAAAACATGGTTTCAAACGTACTTCGACATTATAGCACATCTTGTGATTTTGTAAACAAAGAATGTTGTTATAATCCTATTGCCCCTTCACTGACTTGATAAGGATCTTTTTTATTCAAACGATCCACATAAAGAATACCATCCAAATGATCAATTTCATGCTGAATCACCATGGCTCGATAGCCACGAAATTTTAGCCTTACCGTTTGGTTCGAGACCATATCAAATGCTTCAACGGTTACAAAGGCATAGCGTTCCACATATCCAGGACGATCTTCATCGACCGAGAGGCAACCTTCGCCGCTTTTGAGATATGCTTTTTGCACAGAATGGGAAACAATTATTGGATTCGCAAAAGCAAAGGTTTCCACTAAAGGTTGGGTGCCTTCTTCTTCACTTTCTTCAAGAAAATAGAGCGTGATTAACCGCTTGTTGATCCCAATTTGAGGAGCAGCAAGACCTACACCAGGGCGTTCATCATTGTTGGGATCGCTGGCATAGGCTAAATAGTCGAGCATATTTTGTAACGTTTCGCGATCCTCTTGAGTGAGTGGCAACGAAACGGGACGTGATTTTTTACGCAACAAAGGGTTGCCTTCTTTTAATATGGGACGGAATGATGACATATACTTACACCTCGTTAATCTATTATAACATTAACATAGAATAGACTGCAATTAGAATGATTGGGCATAACGAGGAACATTTCTTGCCTTTCGAGAGGGGACTTGATACACTTGAACCATAAGAGGAGGTTAGGAATCATGGATGCTCATCTTTATGAATTAGCTGGAAATTTAATACTTGCCTTGCGCGAACATGAAGGGGTGAAGGCGGTGGAAGTTGCCCAATCGAAAATGCTCCAAGATGCAGCGTTTCAAACACAACGTCTTCTTTTTTCAACCGCAAAAAGTCGATACGAGGATGCAGAACGTTATCATTTGGATCGAACCTTGTATCAGCGTGAACTCGCACAAGCCAAACAAGCCTTGTACGAACTTCCGGTCGTCCAAGCCTACTTACAACAATTAAAACTGGTGCAAACGATGTTGCAAGAAGTAACCAATCTCGTGTTTGATGACGTGGTTTTCGATTATCAACAATCTGCTTGGGCTTGGTTGAAGCAAGCCATGTCCCGTTAAGGAACTCATGATGCGTATTATATCTGGAATGTATCGAAACCGTAAATTGGTTGCGCCCGAAGGAATGGATCAAACGCGCCCGACGATGGATCGGGTGAAAGAGGCCATGTTTAATATAGTAGGCAATCGTATTCTTCAAGCCCAAGTGTTGGATTTGTTTGCAGGTTCTGGTGCCTTAGGCATTGAAGCTTTGTCACGAGGAGCATCGTTGGTAGTGCTGAATGATCTCAGCAAACGGGCCGTTCGGACCATTCAACGCAATCTTACTCCATTGCAAGTAGAACCGACGAAAGTTCAAGTCACTCAGTTAGCCTATCAAACATTTTTGCAACAATGGTCGGGGGCTCCTTTTGATATTGTTTTCCTAGATCCTCCCTACAAGACGGATTGGATTCAAGAAATTCTCGACCATTTGGTCGAGCAAGAAATCTTGCATGCTCATGGGATTGTCGTGGTGGAGACGGACCAACCGTTGAAGTTGCAACTTCCTCCTTCGATGGACGAGCGACATTATCATTATGGTGACAAACAATTGATTATTCTTCGACGGTCCTAGCGGACCTTTTTTTCTTGAAAGGATTGGGGAGTCGCTTGGATAGTCTTGAATGTTTTTAAAAGGACTGCTCCCGGGAAGCCCCCTGGTAATTTACGAACATTTCGTACCTGGGTATATTCGACACTGACATAATTGGATGCCCGTGCTTTGGAAAAATACGCAGCCAAACTAGCAGCAACTTGAATTTGTTTTTCGGTGGGGGAATTTGTATGCAAAAGAACATGAGATCCTGGATATCCTTGGACGTGAAAGAACCACTCCTCGTTTCGGGCAAGCGTAAAGGTTACATATTCATTCTGTAAATTGTTTCGTCCCACACTGATATCAACTTGCTCAATATGGAAGCGCAGGGGAGGGTAACGTTTGGGTTGTTTGCTTGTTTTTTTGGCGGGTTTTTTAGGGATACGATCCAACAAGCGTAGTTCTTCCCGCATTTGTTCCAATCCTGTCGCATCTGCTTCTTCCAATTGATACCGAAGTTGTTCATAATACGCTTGTTCGGCAGTCACTGCAGCTTGTTGGGCAGCAATAATAGGAATGGCCTTGCGCGCTTTTTGGGCTTTTTGAAAAAACCGATTGGCATTTTGACCTACGGTTCGTGTAGGGTCTAACAGGATTTTATGGAGTTGGCCTTGTTCGTCTTCAAGAGTAAGCGTGGTGCGTTTTTCATTCAGAACATCTAAACCATAGGTATAGATGATTTCTGCGTGCTTACGCCATTGTTCGGCTTGTTGAGTATGTTCAAGATCTTCCATTAATCGCATCTGACGCCTTGCGAGCCGAGCGTCCTCTTTTTTCAAGAAATCTAGTAAGTCGCGTTGGAGGGCCGCTTGATTGGCGGCTTCTAACGCTTGTTGATGATACTTGGCGATGCCTTCTGCCCAAGGAAAAGTCTCATAGTGAGGTCCAAGATGGGTCAAGGGGAGATAATGATATTCACGGTGTTTCGCATTGCTCCAATAAACATGTGTGGATTGAAGAATGCAATCCACAAGTTGATGAAAGGAGGTGCCTTGCAGCATGCGATATTCAAATTCGTGAGCCAAAAGAGGCGAGAAGCCATGAAATTGTTCGGCAAGACCAAGTGAAGGGTCATAAGGGTCTACCCGAGGATCTTTTCGTGGAGCAAGGGGTGGTAGTCGATACAAGGCTCCGGGCATTAAGGTGCGCTTGGTTGTTTCATTGGGACCACTACGGTGCCAGACATCGAGGATGCTATCATCGGCTTTGGTGAGAATAAGATTGGTAATCTTACCGGTTAACTCAAGATAGAGATGATAGTTTTTCGAAACTCCAAAATCATTGTGTGCATCCAAGACGACCCGTAAAATACGATCGCTTCCACAGCCAGAGATTTCCTTAATTTGACTGCCTTCTACATGATGACGAAGCAGTTGAAGAAAGTGGGTAGGAGGGATATCTAAGGCAGGGGGAGGAGATTGAATTGTGAAATAAGGACGGTGTCCTCGTAACGAGAGGACCCAGGCTTGGACTTGATGATTCTGATAGAATAGAAAAACGAGTTCTTGATCTGAAGCAAAAAAAACGCGATTCATTGTCGCGCCTTCAAGTGCTTCCCGTAGCAGTTCGGTGCTACGCCAGAAAAAGAATCCATCAAAGCCCATAAGCTGATCACCGGGTTTATTATAACACATTTCATCCCTAGCAAAACATCGGTTTGTCAATTGACTTTTGGGCTAGGCTTGCATATAATAAACAAAACAAAGGCGGTGAACACGATGTCCGAAAAAGGTCAATTAATTATCTTTAGCGGTCCCAGTGGCGTCGGTAAAGGAACGGTTCGGAAAGCCTTGTTTTGTCATGATGAATTAAAACTCGCGTATTCCATTTCAATGACGACTCGAAAACCTCGGGAAGGAGAAATGGATGGAGTGGATTATTTCTTTGTAAGTGAAGCACGTTTTTTAGAAGCGATTGCGCACGATGAATTGTTAGAACATGCTTGTTTTGTTGGCAATTATTATGGGACTCCGACGGCTTATGTGGAACGTTTGCGTAATCAAGGATTCAATGTTTTATTGGAAATCGAGGTTGAAGGCGCCAAACAAGTGATGAAGAAATGTGCGGATGCCATTACGATCTTTCTCGTCCCACCTAGTTTTGAGGAACTAGAAACACGTATCCGCTTACGCCGAAGTGAATCCGAAGAAGTCATTCAACAACGACTAGCCAAAGCAAAATTAGAAATGGGATTAGTTGCCCAGTATCACCATGTTGTGGTAAACAATACCGTCGAGCGGGCCGCCGAGGAAATCGCTGCAATCATCCAACAATATCAAGATCAAAAGAAATAGCATTGCGCTATTTTTTTGTTGTTGAGGCAAGGAGTATGGTAAAGTAATAGAGAACAAGAACGGAGGGAGTCCATGCGTATTGCGAAAGTTATCATTGAGCATCCCATCAATCATTTGGATCTTCCCTTTGATTACGTTATTCCTAATGGGATGAACGTTATGCCTGGTATTCGAGTGACCATTCAATTTTTTCGACAAGTACTTGTGGGCTATGTTCTTGAAGTTGTGGAATCTCCTTTATCCCTAAAAGAGTATCAAGAAGAACATGGTTTTGAACTCAAGCCCTTGCTTGCCCCTTTGGATGAAACCCCCCTGTTTACTCCCGAACTAGATGCTTTAGCTTCATGGTTGGCGTATCAAACGGTCTCGCCCTTGGTGGCTTGTTATCAAGCCATGTTACCTCCCGCATTGAAACCGACATCCGGTGCCAAACGTACCATCAAAACCGTGACTCATGTCCGAGCGGTGGAACCGTTATCACCTTCCATAGTACTGACTAAAAAACAAAAAGAGGCCTATCAATTTCTTTGCGAACGTGGACAAATGGTAAAAAAAGATTGTTCCATTTCTCCCTCTATTCTGAAGACCTTACGCGAAAAAGGGTGTCTTGAAGAAATCAAAGTAGAAGTCTATCGCAACCCCTTTCAAGAGGTTGTTCCTCCTAGGCAAGGTCCGATGCTCACCGTCGATCAACAAGCAGCTTTGCATGCCATTCGTCACGCCTCCCAAACGACGGTATTATTAGAAGGAGTGACGGGGAGTGGCAAAACTGAAATCTATATTCATCTCGCTTTAGAGACTTTGCATCAAGGGAAGAATGTGATGATTCTTGTCCCGGAAATCTCATTAACGCCACAGATGGTGCGACGGTTCAAAGAGCGTATCAATGTCGGCGTTGCCATTCTGCATAGCGCACTGGGCGATGGCGAAAAGTACGATGAGTACCGTAGAATTTCTCAAAATGAGGTTCGCGTAGTTATCGGTGCACGAAGTGCTGTTTTTGCCCCGCTTGCGAACATCGGCCTGATTGTTCTAGATGAAGAACATAGCGACTCCTACAAACAAGACTCTACCCCCCGCTATCACGCTCGTGACGTTGCTTTGGAACGCGCCAAACATCATCAAGCACGGGTGGTATTAGGAAGTGCAACGCCCAGTTTAGAATCCAAAGCACGAGCCCTGAAAGCGGTGTATGGGATGGTGTATTTGCCCCATCGAATTGGACAACAAATGATGCCAACTTGTCGTATTATCGATATGGCTCAAGAATCGCGGCAAGGCAATTATTCGGTCTTTTCCCGGGAGCTTCAACAAGCCCTTCGCGCAACCATCGCGAAAAAAGAACAAGCCATCTTGTTGTTGAATCGTCGGGGGTACTCTCCTTTTGTTCAATGTCGCACATGCCAGCATGTCTTCCGCTGTCCCGCATGCGATGTTTCCTTAACCTATCATCGCGATGTTCAGCGATTGAAATGTCATTATTGTGGTCACGAAGAACCCTATCCTACCCGCTGCCCTTCTTGTCAAGGAACCTATTTTTCACGAGTGGGGATAGGGACGCAAAAGTTGGAAGAGGAAGTTCGCAAATTGTTGCCCGATGCACGGGTGGTACGAATGG
>CAZVZF010000004.1:0-27840 GCA_964631095.1 uncultured Eubacteriales bacterium | reverse complement strand
GGTGCCAAGAGCGAATAGGATCGTAGTTCCCTTCTCTAAATCTGGATCTTAGATAAGGTTCATCCCATAATGGGCGTCGTTTTTTTGTGCTAAAAGCAATTTGAAAAAAGAGCAAGCCAAATAAGCTAAACACGATGATAAGGAAAAGAATAGATATTAAAATGGCAACGAAGAAGGGTGGCACAACCGACCAACTCCTTTCATTCGATTTGAGTCATAGATATTATAAAGTACAAAAACAGTTCATGTCAATTTTATCAAAAAAAGACGGTCCTATTTGGACTCGTCTTGCATCGCTTCGTTGGGAGGAATAGGACTATCCGAATTGTCCACAATTTCAACATCAATGATTTGCTTTTCATCACGAACAACCATTGTTCGCCCGATTATATCATGAATGGCACTTTGGCGTTTTGTGAGAATTACAAACAGTATTGATATTAAAATACCAATGTAAGAAAAAAGGACGCTCGTTACATATTCAATGGCCCACATGCCAATCATAGTACGAAACATAATAATTACGGGTCGAACCGCTTCTCCATGGAGGGTAATCAAACGTAACTTCATGATTTTCTTACCAATTGTTTTGCCATCTTTAAAAACAAGAGCAGGAATTAAGAAAACGGCAGCAATGGCAATCAAACCTTTAATAATTTCTAGGTAGTTCTGATACCCTAAATAGGCAGTTACGGTATCGGTAGCAACAGCAATATAAGCACTCTGCATGGAGGCATCGACGGAAGTTGCCATGACCCAAGAACCTTCTTGAAAAACCAATAATCCATAATCTTTCTGCCATTGGGTAATTTGAGCGAGCATGCCATCCAAATTCCAAATAGCATTTCCAACAGGTTTTGCCAGTAACCCGAGCAAAAACATTAATGCTAGAAAAATGGCAAAATCAATAATGAACGCAAGGGCTCTTAAACCAAGTGGGGCAAGAATCCAACGTTCCTCACGAACAGTTTTAGTAGTTGTCATAATACTATGTCTCTCCTTCTTGATGGGATAGGAACCATTGGTCAAATACTTCAGCAAGTACAAAACTTGATCGTTGTACGACATCTTGGTATTGGATGACTTGGTCACTGGTACCTATTATATCACTGATAACACGTATGATGCCAAATGGTTTTTGAAAGAGCAAACAACATTGTGCGACAGCGGCACTTTCCATGTCAAAACTTAGTGGATGATCGTAGTTAAATTGATGCTTCACTATGTTCATTAGTGGGGATGAAGCATGTAAAAACATATCCCCCGAAAGCATAAGTCCTTCATGCGTTCTTTGGTTCATCCGCTGAAAAATAGGAAGTAGTTCCTCACGGAGGTCATTGGAAGGGAGATAGCGAGCCGGCAGTCCAGGTAGCTGTCCGAATTGATACGAACCAAATATGGTTAAATCCACATCTGCATGAGCAACTTGAGAGGCAATAATAATATCTTCCACATTAAGAATGTTGGATAATCCACCCGCTGTACCAATGTTGATAATTTGGGAGACAGAAAAAGAGGATAAGATAGTGGCACAAGTTGCTGCTGCAGCAACTTTACCTACTCCAGTTAAGGCTAACATCACTGGCTGATGATGCCATTGTCCCCGATAGACTGTGTAGGGGCCAATTTTTTCTTCGCTAAAAGGGAGATGAAGTTTGGTGCGAAGCGCCCTTAATTCTGCTTCTTCCGCAGCCAGAATCAGGGTCCCAACATAATTAGGTTCTACCATTCTAATTCCGCAGTAAAAAATACAAGCGGACCATCACTTCCTTGTACTTGAAAATGAATATCGTTACTTGAATAATGGAGGGAAACTTGATCATGCTGAAGAATTTCATGATTGAAGTTTAATTGTACGGATCGTGGAGAACGATTATCAAGCCCATCACGGTGGAGCAAATCAAAAACCCACTCTAAATAGCGAGCATTATTCACATGTTGATTACTATCCAAATCACTGTAAGACGGTTGATGAACCACTTCATGTTCCATTTGATCAAGTATGATATGTGTTGGCACGGGTAACAATCCACTACTATCTAAATTATTCGGAAAATGGGAAACATAGGGTGCCGTTTTAATGACTATTTCTCTTTTTTCCAAATCCAACAAGCTCCATACAGTTACCCCTTTCCCCAACTCTTCTCCATGTTCGGTTTCAAACCAATAATAGCGAGGAAAAATGAATTTTAAAGGAACGCCCGGCCAAGTTTTCATTCGGATTACTTCATCGGCACGGGGCATACGATACATCTCAAGTTTGACTCGGGCCACGACCCATGCAACTCCTCTTTGTAATAAATGAGCTCTTCCCACTTGCAATTCCTGTGCGTGACGCTCCCCAAGTGTTTGCATTTGGGCGAATAATGCGGCATACTTCCACACTCCAAAAACATCTGTTTCCGATGCAGGCACTTGATATGACTGCTCATAAACCCATTCACTCATCTCTTTTTCACACTACCTTCCTTAAATAAGAATTCGTAACAAACGTAATAAATTAACGACAAGACCTAGCAAAAGCAAGGCAATCGGGCCTACGGTAATGGGATGGAAGATTTTTTGAGGCAAGGTGCGGTGAATGACCCAAGCCGCTAAAACCCACATAAAACCTACTACTGGATATATGATATTCCCAATTACCATTGAACCAACAAAAATAGTATAATCCATCACTACTAAGCTAGACTTACGGACATTATCACCCATTTTTATTAGTACCGGGTGAGAATGTAAATAGCGATGAAGCCGATCGCCTGCCCATAATTCAAAAGCAATCGCTCCCCCTCCTAATAGTCCAGCAACAACAAGACCGAACACTCCAGGTAATACCGCTGACCAATAGCCTAAGGCTATTGCAAGGCCTGTTCCAATCGGGCTATATACCCCACTTATTCGTGCGGATGTATACAATGGCTGAATGGTTGTTAAAGCCAAGGCCATGACAGCCCATCCCGCTTCAAAGCGAAATCCATCGGCAAGCAACACATGCGACAAAGGGTCTAGAGCAAAAGCATTATCAGAAGCCATGATACCAATCATGATTCCCATAGGGATAAGATAGAGTCCTTGCTTCTTAATCAACGGGAAATTGGACTCTGCTTGATGGGTTAATGAATCTTCGGGATCCGTATTTTTCTTTATTTTTAAGGTGAGTAAATAGTACAAGAGGATACCAACTATAAATGCAATTCCAATCGCCGATAAGCGCCCCGATAAAAAAGAAATCGTTCCTAAACGAAGAAACAAGATGTATACCATAATAATAATTAAACTTGCGGCAATTGCCTTCTTAGGGCCAAATTGGACCCCTATCGCAAGGGCAGGGATTAAAGCAAAAGAACTCGATAATGGGACGAATACAGATGTGAGAGGAGTAAGAAAGTCAATTGTGAACCATCCTGGAACATATGTTTTTAACCCAAAGAAAAGTATAAAAATGAAAGCAGAAAATGCACCTCCAGAAAATGTAGCATAGAGCATCCCCTTTTTATTGTTAGGAAAGAATAATCCCAAAACCTCTCCTGCTAATAAGATGACATATCCAGACAGCAAAAAGGTTGCAATAGATAATGGAAGAGCAAGTCCCAAAACCAATGGAAGCGCTGCTTTCCAACTGGCTTGGAAAAGTGCTTTTCGTTTATCTGCATCTTGAGTTTGATAAATGCTTCGAGTTTCCTGCTGAATGACTGCTAACCCTTGATTGGCAAGCAAAGCAGCGTAGCTTCCTACCAAAATCGTCATAATTAATGGGAAGATAGGCATTGTCATTCCTCCTTTAAGAATTGTTGATGGGTCGAAGAAAGAAAATGTAAGTCAAGTGGCGCCCAATCCAAATCCATCGAATTGGCTTGTATCTTCAACAAGGCTTTTTTTATGATATCGTAGAGTATCACTGTTCCCCATGAATCAATTTTGCAATAAGCGAGTAAGGCTTCTCGAAAAATTTCTTCATCATCTTGTGTCCCTGTGATAAAAAACCGACGTAATAAAGTTTGATACACCGCTAATGCTACTCCTCCATTATGGATGAGACCATGGTGATAGGCAAGAGTCTCCTCTAGGGGATAGGGTAAATATCGATACCAACCTAGTATAGTAGGATCTGACAATAAAACTGGCTGTGTAACTTTAAGGCTTGACCTCCCATTAAAATCTCGATGATACCATGTCCCGTATTGAAAAAAATCCAGCAAATCAACAATACTTTGATAACATTTTAATAAGAAATTAGACTCTTCTGGATACTGTTCGGCCATTTCTCTAAAACGAGATTGCTCAAAAGATTTATTATACACAACTAAGGTAAAAGGATCATGATTGGGGTCTAGCCCTGCTTGGATAAGTTGCATTTTTAATGTTTGAATTAATGATCGCTCGGGATTTATAAATCCATCAGAGGATGGGGTTCCAAGGTACTCATAATGGGTAATCCCCCCACCGTTTCCCTGTACAAAATTATGCATTGCAAGGTCATAATTTGGCTGAATGACATGCATGGAATATTGACAGCAAACTTGTTGATTGGGGTGGGCCCCTTCCACAAGGGGGACCGGATAATTAAAGGTCTCAAAATCAAAAAATATGAGAGGAAAAACAGTATAATCTTTACTCATGATACGTTGCATAAGCTCAGGAACTAAATAATGTTTTCGTGGTAGTTTATTTTGAATCGTCTCGATTTGTAATCGTGCCGAAGAAAGTCGTGGAGTTCCCTCTCGCGGTTCCAAAAGCCAACGATAGCGACTATGTACTAGGATCTCATCAATGGACTGAATTGACATTAAATGGAGATCTTCAATAAACATTTTAGTTGTTCGAAAATTTCCTCCAGTCCCATTGTAACAATTGAGCATAAAAATATGATCGCTCGGAACATTGGGATGACACAAATCACGCAAGGGACACTTGCGACACTTATAAATCATTTTGATGGTAGGCACTTCGGGAAGTTGAAGAACTGATTGCAAATGAAACGCATACTGCTCAATAGAATCTTGGCCTTTCTTAACATAGATTCTTCGATGGAGATATTCTCCAATAGAGATTAACGGCTTCTCTTTCCCTTTTTCGCTTGCATCTTCAATGAAACTAGAGGTTCGAAATAAACGAGAAAGTAGAGAGACATCAAGTGGATAAGACATTTCTTGTTCTTGGAAGGTAGCATTTCGATCAAGATGGAGAAAATGAACTTCAGCTATGTTGATTCCCGCACGTTCATAAACCCATTGTTGAAACGCAATGTCATAGAGATAGGGCTTCCGAATACCGATGGGAAGTGTTTGGTTCGTATTCAAATCGCGCTTATTGGTGCGATAAATGCTTGTGCTCCCCTTTACTTCATACAAATGGTATCCATTGGCTTTTTTGACTAGCACATCCCATCGGGCCAAAAATCCATCAATCGATACTTGTCCTTCAAAAATAACTTGAACAGAATCGTCAGAAAGATAGCGCCTAGTTCGCTCCTCGATGGATGACATTTTTCGATCATCATGCCCATCAATACTCCCATCAATAGTATCTGCACGCCGTGTTTTCCCAGGATATAATGTTTCAAAATATAACCGTGAAAGCTTTGCAACTTCTTGAAGGTCTTCCCATTTGGCAATCAATTGTGCCGCTTGGTCTTGTTGGGCCGCAACTCTTGCCTTTTCAATTAACGAAGTGAAGAGCTCAGGATAAAGCCTCATCCATTCTTCAAAGCGCTCCGCTGAGGAGCGCACTTCTTGTTGTTGGTTTTCTTCTTCCTGGATTAATTCATCAAAATCTTCGAGGGTATAATTAGCTTCAAATAATTCTTTGATGACTTGCATTTGATGCCGTTGATTCCCCATTAAATAAGCGAGTCGATCACATTGAAAATCGGCATAATCTTTTATGATTTCTTTGTTTAGCAATGTGCACGTCTCCCTTCCTCTTTTCTCTATTATAAAAGAGTTGGTTTCGAAACAAAAGACTTGCACAAAGAAAAACAATATTTGATATCATTTTTCTCTTTGCTTTCATGCAAACAAAGGGAGTCCAAAGGACTCCCTATTTTAGAAGATTTTATGATTTTTTCTTTAAACTTGCTTTCATCATTAATCCAGCGTATCCAAGAGGATCGGTAGAGGTATTGAAAACGGGGGTATAAGCCAAGTCAAGTGAGGTCAAATCATCGAGTTTTGCTCCAAAGGAAATAGCAGTCGCAACGACATCAATGCGCTTATCCACTCCATCAAAACCAACAATCTGAGCACCTAATAATCGCAGGGTATTTTCTTCAACAATAAGCTTTATATTCATTTCTCGTCCTCCCATAAATAAAGGGCGATCTTCGGACGACATTTCATAGGTTATCGGTTTCAGTCCATGGGCTCGTGCTTCGGCTTCACCAAGACCAGTTTGCGCAACCGTTAATTCAAAAAATCGGTAGATGCTTGTCCCAGCAATTCCTGGAAATGTTTGATGGCCACCCACAACATTTTCGCCAACAACTCTGCCTGTTTTATTTGCTGTAGAACCAAGCGGACGATAGATGGGAACTTGAGAGACAATACTTGGTAGTAAAACACAGTCACCCGTGGCATAGATTTCAGGGATCGAAGTACGTTGCTCGGCATCCACAAGGATTCCACCATTCAGGGCCAATTCTAATCCAATGGCTTTTGCGAGCTCCGTATTAGGGCGCACACCGGTAGCAAGCAAAACAAAATCAGCTTCTAATTGTTCGCCATCATTTAGAATCACATGAGTGGAAGTGATTTCCACAGCACTTTTGTTAAGGTGGACAGGAATCTCTTTGGATTCAAGATAGGCTAGGATATGTCGTGCCATATCAGGGTCAACATTTGGACTAACTTGTGGTAATCTCTCCACTAATTGCACTGCAATTCCTCGACGAATCAATGTTTCGGCCATCTCTAATCCAATAAATCCCGTGCCAATCACCACTGCTTTTGTGGGATGATTCATGTCGAAGAAGGCTTTAATCTGTCGCATCTCTTCCATGCGTCTTAAAGGGAAGACATGAGGAAGTTTAACCCCTGGAATCGGCGGATATATCACGTTTGCCCCCGTTGCGATAATTAACCGGTCATAGCCATCCTCAAAGATCTGATTGTTTGTTAAATTGCGTACTCGAACCTTCTTTTTGGATGCATCAATCGAAAGAACTTCATGCTGAATATGTATTGAAATACGATGTTTCTTCAAGAAATAATCGGGGCCACGTGGAGCAAGCGTCGCCTCGTCTTCTACATCTCCCGCAAGATAATATGGCATCCCACAACTTACGTAGGAAATATCATGATCCTTTTCATATACAGTAATATCAGCATGGGGATCATGTCTTCGAGCAGTTACGGCTGCGGTAGTACCACCCGCTACCGCTCCTATTACAATAATTTTCATAAAACATTCTCCTTTTTATCTTTATTTTATCATAGCCAACCTCAATCAAATATCAAAATGCATTTTGATAATGAAAACAAGTGGCAATCCCGCCACTCGTTCTTCACTTAATCCTCAGCGATATATTCAACGTCCTGATACTCTGCTTTTCGTTGAAAAGCCGCAACTGCATAGGAACAAGTAGGAATGATCTTCTTGCCGGTTCGGCGAGCATATTTTACTACCGCTTCGACCAACTGAGCCGCGATTCCTTGTCCCTCAAGTTCGGGTGATACATAGG
Organism: uncultured Eubacteriales bacterium; assembly: GCA_964631095.1. Taxonomy (GTDB): domain Bacteria; phylum Bacillota_I; class Bacilli_A; order RFN20; family UBA1709; genus JBAYCP01. The sequence goes on along the minus strand of CAZVZF010000004.1, from coordinate 20,165 downwards.
TATGATCGAGAATAATAATTTTGTCTCCCGTAGGAACAAATGTCACCTCTGCTTGAGGCTCATGCTCATCACCAATGTAAAACTTGTTTAGTCCTTCTTTGATTCGTTTCATAAAGGCTCCTTTCCAACACTATTTAGCGTTTCGCACGTTCATATTGAACGGGCCATGGAATGTCTGCTTGTAAGACGCGGGCAGCTTCAAGAGGGTATTGAGGATTTCTCAACAATTCACGTCCAAAGTAAATAAAATCAGCGTGTCCACTTTTCAAGAAAGCTTCAGCCATTAGAGGGTCTTCAATCAATCCTCCTGCAATAACTGGCAACCCTGTTTTTGCTCGAATATGTTGAGCATATCCAACTTGATAGCCTGGATAATCATTAACCCGTACAACGGCGACCCCTCCAGAACTGACGTTAACCATGTCAATTCCAACATCTTTAATTTTATTTATTATGCTAGCAAGATCTTCTTGATGCAATCCGCCTTCGGCGTAATCCTCAGCAGATACCCGGATTTGAAGCATTTTTTCTTTGGGCCATACTTCTCGAATTGCGATTGCAATTTCTTTGATTAGCCGCAAGCGATTGTCTTCACTGCCACCATATTCATCGGTTCGTTTGTTCCCTAGTGGTGATAAGAACTCATCAAGCAAATAGCCGTGAGCCGCATGAATTTCAATAAAATCAAATCCTGCAGTTAATGCACGTTTTGCAGCAGCTCGAAACAGCCCTGGCAACATTTTTATTTCCTCTTTTGTAATCATCCGAGGAGCAGGAATATCGGCAAAGGCCTCTGTGGTAGGAGCGACAGCTTGAACCCCAACTACCCGGCTACGACGTCCTGCGTGATTCAATTGAATCCCCATCACAGCACCATGTTCGTGTCCAAAGTCGACGATGCTTTTCAATCCAGAAACATGATCATCCGACCATAAGCCAAGATCATTGTTAGTAATTCGACCATTTGGAGTAACTCCAGTCGATTCCAAAATAATTGTCCCAACGCCACCAATGATGCGAGCGGCATAATGAGCAAAATGAAATGGAGTAAGAATCCCATCATCTTTGGCTGAATACATGCACATAGGTGGCATAACGATACGATTTTTAAAAGAAAGATTTTTTATTTGATACGGTTCAAAAAGTTTAGCCATTGTCACAAACCTCCTATATTAGTTTGATTTCGTACTATTATTATATCAAGGTCATTTTCTCTTGGCCAATTATATGCTCATGAGCGACGCTCCTCTTCTCTTATAAGTCCAAGATTCACATGACAGTAGCCATTAGGATTCTTTTTCAGATAATCTTGATGATATTCCTCAGCCACAAAAAAAGGCGGTGCAGGTTTAATGTATGTTTGAATCGGTTTTGCATAATTGGCTTGTTGTTCCTCTATAAACTGCTCAATGATTGGGGCATCCAATGGATCGAGGTAAAAGATAGCGGTTCGATACTGAACACCAATATCATGAGCTTGACGATTTTTTGCAGTTGGATCAATAATGCGAAAGAAATGATTTAAGATTTGAGCGAGCGAAAGAATGCTCTCGTCATACCGAATCCAACAAGCTTCAACATGTCCAGAATTTGCGCAAACTTCTTCGTAAGTCGGCGCAATAGTTGGACCATCGGTATACCCTACCTCGGTGTCTACGATACCTTGAAGAAGTTGGTAATATGCTTCTACTCCCCAAAAACATCCTCCTGCCAAAATTAATTCTTTCACATCTATTCTCCTTTCAATAAACATCACTTGCCTAATGAAAATTTCTCTTCTATGATGAAACTATCAAGAAAGGAAATTCATTTATGAAAAAAACAATTGCATTGACTACTCCATTAGGTCCTTATTCTCCCGCACTACAACTCGGGCCAACATTATATCTTTCTGGACAAATCGCGCCGGATGAAGCAAGAAATGGTTCCATTAGTCTTGAGACAGAAGGCGTCCTATTGCAAATTGATCGGTTACTACAAGCTGCGGGCTTTTCAAGAAGTGATGTAGTAAAATGTACGGTATATTTAGTTGATTTTAACGATTTTCCTGCAATGAACCATGCATATGAATCGTTCTTTTCTGACCCAAAACCTACCCGTACTGCGATAGGGGTTACTGGACTTCCAAAAAATGCTCGAATTGAAATTGATGCGATTGCTGTTAAAGGAGATTTCTAAAAAAATCTCGCCCCATTTGAACGGCTTTCATATTCAAGTCAACAAGATGTTGTTTGGCCGGTCCGAGCACATGTTCAATACCAATTCGAATCATCGAATCCTCGAGGATTTTTGATTGTTCCAAATAGACCCCCAAAAGAATCATATTAGCTACTCTTGGATCCTGCAAATTGGCCGCCATTTCATAAATTGGTACACCAATTTTTTCCCCTTGACAGGATATGTTTTTGGCATCGGTAATAAGTGAGGAATTGAAAAACAAAACGCCGTTCGCATCTATCTTACTCGCAAACTTCTCTAAGGAAGGTCGATTGAAAATCAAGGCTGCGGTTGCCGTTGAAAAAACAGGTGATCCGATAGCTTGGGCAGATAATGATACTGCACAATGTGCCGTACCCCCTCTAGTCTCAGGGCCATAAGAAGGATACCACAACGAGTTTAGGCCAGCTTCCACGCCAGCATATGCTAACACCTGGCCAACCATCATCACACCTTGACCACCAAATCCCGATACTATAATTCTGGCGTTCTTACTCATTCGAAGTTCCTCCTCGGTCCGCAAATACTCCAAGAGGATAGTGTTGTGCCATTGTTGTTTTGGTCCATTGTAACGCATCCAAGGGAGTCATTCCCCAGTTAATTGGACAGGTCGATAAAAATTCTATCAAGGTAAATCCCTTTCCATCACGTTGATAGGTGAGGGCCTTTTTGATTGCGCGTTTGGCGTTCATCACCGCTCGTGGATCATGTAATGAAACGCGTTCTACATAAGCCGCTCCTTCGATAGTAGCAAACATCTCACAAACTTTCATCGGAAGTCCTTGACGGACCGCATTTCTTCCTTGTGGAGAGGTGGTTGTTTTTTGCCCAATTAATGTGGTTGGTGCCATTTGACCACCAGTCATACCATAAATCGCATTATTAACAAAAAATACAGTAATATTTTCTGCTCGTTGAGCTGCATGAATTCCTTCGCCAATCCCTATGGCAGCAAAATCTCCATCTCCTTGATAAGAAAAGACAATTCGGTCGGGTAAACAACGTTTGATTCCTGTCGCTACCGCACATGCCCGTCCATGTGCAGTTTGTTGCATATCACAGTCGAAAAAATTATAAGACATCACAGAACAGCCTACACTCGCCATACCAATCGCATTACCTAGCATCCCCAATTCTTCCAACGATTCGGCAACTAATTTATGGATAATTCCATGGGTGCATCCTGGGCAATACGAGAATGAAACATTTGTTAATCCTTCGGATCGACCTTGTACAAATTGCTGACTCATCGAGCATCGCCTCCTTTGGGAAAGTGGAGAATGGCTTCTACAATCTCATTTGGTTCAGGCATCATGCCTCCCGCTCGGCCGAAAAAAGCAATTGGGAAGGACCCTTCTACCGCAATACGAACATCATCGATCATTTGTCCAAGACTTAACTCTGCGCATAAAATACCTTTGGTTTTGGGAGAAATGGCTTGAAATGCTTGGTTTGGAAATGGCCACAATGTAATAGGGCGTAGCAAACCAACTCGGATATTTGCTTCGGCTAAAATTTCAATAGCTGAGCGACAAATACGAGCCATCGTTCCATACGCAACAATAACATAATCTGCATCTTCAAGTTGATACGCTTCGTAACGAACTTCTTTTTCTTTGATCATCTTGTATTTCTCAGCAATTGAGAGATTGTGTCTTTCAAGTTCACTAGGATCTAGGTAGAGAGAATTAATAATGTTGCGTTGCTTCCCTCTTCCGCGTCCGGTTGTTGCCCAAGGTTTACGCACTTGAGGACGATGAGGCACCGGGCGATCCAAGTCAACCGATTCCATCATTTGACCAATCAAACCATCCACTGCAATCATGACTGGATTGCGATAGGTATCGGCAATATCAAACGCTTCTTTTAAGATATCTACGGTTTCCTGCAAATTTTCTGGAGCATAGGCAAGAACACGATAATCGCCATTTCCGCCTCCTCGGGTTATTTGTTTATAATCCGCTTGGGAAGGTTGAATCCCACCCAAACCTGGTCCACCACGCATCACATTCACCAACACGCATGGTAATTCAGCACCAGCGATATAACTGATTCCTTCTTGCATCAGGGCAATTCCTGGTGATGAAGAGGAGGTCATCACACGAAAACCCGCACCAGCAGCGCCATAAACCATATTGATGGAGGCGACTTCAGATTCTGCTTGCAGAAAAATTCTACCAGCTGCAGGCATTGCCTCGGATAAGTATTCTGGAATTTCATTTTGGGGAGTAATTGGATAACCAAAGAATGCTTCACAACCACCAAGAATGGCAGCTCGAGCAATGGCTTCATTCCCCTTCATTAATAGTTTACTCATGCTTAGGCTCCTCCACTTCTTTTGTGACAGTAATAACAGCATCCGGACACATCAAAGCACAAAAGCCACAGCCAATGCAACGTTCAGGGGTAATCACGTCCACCAATGGATAGCCTTTGGCATTAAGCCGACTAGGGGCAGGCTTCAAAATCTTTACGGGACAGAACGCTACACATAAATAACAACCTTTGCAGTATTCTTGGGCGAATTTTACAGTTCCTTTTGGCATTGTATTCCTCCTTTAAGACAGCCAAGATTGGCGTAAGTATAACTTCAGTTCAAGCGGTTCTCCTAGCAATATTGGTTTATCACCTATAATTGTCGTTGGGAATGAATGAAATCGGATGGGAATGTTCAATTGTTGAGCTACTTCTTTGAGTAGAGTTTCGCCATATAACAAGTCATCCCATGTTGTTGCTCGAAGTTGATTGGTATTATTGACTAACCCAGTAATCGTTATCCCAGCACTTTCTTCAATTTTATGAATCATTTGGATGATGCCACTTGAAGTATTTGTTTTTTCACGATACCCATTGACAATCATGAGATAGTCCGCATCTTGGTTCGAAGCCATCGCTTCAAACTGCCGCAGTAAGCGAGCTCCGACAGGATCTCCACCAAGATCAATGATTGCTCGAACAGAAGTGTCCAAAAAGGGGCGAAATGCTGCTGGTGACACATAGGGCAAATCACTACCAAGTGCTTGCTTCAATGTTGAACCAATGGTTTCAATTCCTAACTTCAAAAGCATGTCCGTCATTTCACGAGAACGAAAATAGGGATTCACGATATCAAGGTCAATTAAAAGATCAACTGGATAATGAATCGCCAAGTTGACTGCAAACTCCGATTTGCCACTACCATAGTGCCCAGCAATGACACATATACGACGAAGGGGGGAATTGTTCATTATGATTATTTAGGAATGTAATTGGCATGGATGCCAGCAATCGCTGCCATTCTTTGGCGAGCAAACATTTTCGCTGCCTCTTGAGTTGGAATGTTTTCTTTCGCAGCAATAGCAAAGATTTCGGTGAGTCGATCTGCAATTTTAGCAATGTCATACTCAACAGCTGCGCGATTATAACCATGAAGCTCATGGTAAACATTGATTACTCCTCCGGCATTGATGACAAAGTCAGGAGCATAGAGAATGCCAAGGTCAACCAACATCTTCCCATGCTTATCTTCATCATCAAGAACATTATTTGCTGTGCCGGCAATTACTTTTGCACGAATCATAGGAATGGTTTTGTCATTTAAAACTGCCCCCAATGCACAAGGAGACAATACATCAACATCCAAACCAAAATAGGCATCCGGGGCAACAAACTCCACCTCGGGATGTTCTCGCTTCATTCGCTCAATGTGAGAAGGATTTATTTCTGAAAAATAAATTTTCTTTGCTTTTGCTGCAACAAGATGTTTGATAAGATAGTAACCCGTTTGACCTGCTCCTTGCACTGCAAAGGATAATTTCGAAAAATCTTGATGGCCAAATTTGGCTTGTAAAGAAGCCTTTACTCCATAAAACGCCCCTAAAGCGGTCATTGGCGATGGATTGCCTGATTTACCTTCCAAGCCAACTACAAAATTGGTCTCCATATGGACATATTCCATATCGCGTGTTGATGTATTGACATCTTCCGCCGTAATGTATCGACCGTTTAAACTTTGAACATAGCGGCCTAAGGCTCTAAAATATGCCTCACTTTTCACTTTGCTGGCATCACCAATCAAAACCGTCTTTCCGCCTCCAAGGTTAAGCCCTGCGGCAGCGTTTTTGTAAGTCATTCCACGGGCCAAACGCAATGCATCTGTTTCAGCGGCTTCTTCATTTTCGTACAACCAAAGACGGGTCCCGCCTAATGCTGGACCGAGTGTGGTGTCATGAATGCAAGTAATCCCTTTTAGACCGGTTGTTTTGTCATAAAAATGAATCAGTTGTTCGTATCCGTGACGTTCCATGTATTCGAATATTTTCATATGATCCTCCGTTATTGTGTGGTTGCAACAGCAATCACAATGTATTTATATTATACTGGATATAGGTTAAAAAAAGAAGAGTCGAGCTCTTCTTTTTTGGGTGGCAAACAATAATATTTCTTGAATAATCAAAACAAATTTCATTTTACTTATTTTCATAAAACCCCTCTATAAGTTGTTCTACAAATGCTTCTACTTGCGGAATATCCAGAAATTCAACATCACCAGAATCGCACCATGCGGTCCATTCCGGTTGTAAAGGCAAAGTGACCGTAGCAGAAATCGAATATTTTTTTGCTAGCTCTTCCACGTGGCTTGGGCCAAAAATTCGATGACTTGTCCCACAATCAGGGCATAGGAATGCTGCCATGTTTTCGACCAACCCCAGAATAGGTAAATGTAAATCTTGAACCATACGAATCGATTTCCCAACAATCATATCTACTAGCGATTGAGGGGTAGTTACAAGAACCACACCTGCAACGGGAAGCGATTGAAAAACGGTCAAAGCAACATCTCCCGTTCCAGGGGGCATATCAAGAAATAACACATCTAAGTTCCCCCATTCGACTTCGCCCCAAAATTGTTTAATAATACCACCAAGAAGTGGTCCTCTCCACAAGACTGGTGCATCGGGTTCTTCGAGTAATGCATTCATAGAAACAAAAGGAATCCCTGTCTTGCTAACGAGAGGAACCCATCCATTTTCACTGGCAAAAAGCTGTTGCTCAACTCCAAATAGTTTTGCAATTGAGGGGCCTGTAATATCTGCGTCCATAACCCCCACCCGAAGTCCTTTGGCCTTCATATGTGATGCCAGAAGTGCTGTAACGGTAGACTTACCCACCCCACCTTTACCACTTGTTACTGCAATTACTTTTTTTACCGTGCTCCCTTGGTGTAGAACGAATTTCGGGACTCCTGCACTTTTTGTTGGATTCATTTCATTATCGCTCCCTTATCAAATCAAGTGTAACATGATGATAGGAAAAAGAAAAGAGAGTCAAAAAAAGAGGGGGTAACCCCCCTCGATTGGTCCAGATTATGCACTTTACATCGTTCAAGAAACCCCCCATGATTCAAGAACAACATGCAGAACAATAATCTGAGGCACCGGCGATGATATGCCGGTCCAAAGGGTTTTATCCCTTTTGGCGATATTGTTGAGGAAACGGAATCCTCTAATATCATTCTAACTCATTTAAGCAAGAAGACCATAGACAAAAACTGTGAACGTCAAATTATATCACTAATAGGAATTAATCCAAATCTGATGTTGGTCTTAATGCCCAGAAATAAAGCGATTGTAGTAGGTACAAATCATTTTGATTTACAACAAATTTCCATAGGAAATTTTTGCACGCATTTAAACTGCGAGTGCCCTTTCGATAGGAATCGATTAATTTATTGAATTGTAATTGCTCTTTATCATTCATTTTATTGGATAGGTGTCCAAAGACATGCAACAATGCATTCTCTGCTCTTCCCGTTTGAATGGGTTTACTGATTGCAGCATCAACCAATTCATAAAACTCAATCACTGGAACGATGTCTTTATCTTGCAACAATATGCGGATGGCTTCATAACGTGCGGGATCGTGTTCTAATACTGCGTATTTATAACGAGCCCACTCCTGTTCTAAATCGCGCATACGAGTCTCCGAACGAACGGCTAGATTAGCTTTGACAGCAGACAAATTCTTATCTTTCACTTCTAACATCACATCAAGGTCGGCTCGTTGAATACGACTCAAAAAATTCAACAAAGGTTGTAAAACGATGGTATCCGAATGAGCGCCTAAGGACTTTTTTTCATGTTGTTGAGAGTAATGGATTTTTTGAACACCATCTCGTTGTTTCCATGTTTGACGTGCTTGATCAATCGCTTCCATATCTTTGATTCCCGAAGGAGAGGGTAATACGAAATGATGCAAATTATCAAATACCATAGGAATATTCCATTGAACTGCGAGTTGATAGACATCGTCAAAAGGATAATTTACATCATCATTTTCTATTACTAATCGTGCTTTAACGCTTTCGGAAAGAGTTTGATAGGTTGCTCCAAATCGTTCCATGGCAGCCCATCGATCACCGTACACTCCTCCAATGTGCAAGATAATTTTATGAGTCGAGTCAACTCCTAAAGCATCCATGAATTCGGCATGATAATCCAAATCGAAAATCGAAGCTTGGACAACTTCTGACCTAGGAGAATTTAAAACTGTATATTGCCCAGGATGCATAGACACTCGAATGCCCTCATGAATAATGTATTCTCCAATTGATTGAAGACGGCTAGAAAAACGTTCTCGCCATGGAAATTGTCGTGCATAAGAAGACCCAAAAGGGATTAGATCCGAACTCATGCGAAACATATATATTCCATTAGCACGGTTGTAATGTAAAACTTTTTCTAACACGTCTAAATTATGATTAATAATCTGATAGAACTTTTCTTCATTGATGGTACGCAAAAGAGCATGTTGCAACTTGGCATCCTGAACTCCAATGGTCAAACAAGCATAGCCAATTCGCATTATTTCCCCCCTAATGATTCCTCGCGGTCTTTTTCGAGAACAACCAAAGCAAAATCACGACATGCCCGCTCCATCTGCAAAACAAAATCTTGAGGAGGGGTTTTTGCTCCTTCAAGAATCCATCGACGAATGGAAGCAAGAATGGCATCCGAAAAGAAAATAGCGTAAAACGATGCATCAGGAATCTCTATGCTGGAAAACATTACTTGTGCTCGAAACAGAGGTCTTAATAATGTCCCAAAATAAGCTGTAAAAGAATTCAGCCCATCTTCAAGCAACACCTTGCGATAAAAGGCTAAATTTTGATAGAAATACTCACATAGTTCAAGAATGGTATCCCATTCTATTGAAGAGTACTCTTGTTGAAGATTGGCAAATATTTCAGTGAAAAATATCCAATTCACAAGATCATACTTATCATCAAAATGATAATAAAAAGTTTGCCGGTTGATACCGCAATACTCCACAATATCATTAACTTTGATTTTTGAAAAAGTATGCGTTGTGAGGAGTTCTTTCAACGCATCCGCAAGAACCTGTTTGGTCGCAAGGGGTTCGGCCATTGGCATCCGGCTCCTCTCATTCGATTGTACTTATTATGTCACATATTCAAGCATAAAAAAAGCCTATGTTGCATAACGATTCCCATATTTCTGACGAGCAAGCAAAGTATGTACACGAATAAATTGTGTCTTCGCCTCTGTGTATGCCTCTCGATTGGTTCGAAAGCATTCAGAAAGTTTCAGTTTTAGAATTGAATATTCTTTTGCAACATCAGGATAGTCGATGAGATAATCACGGAAGTATAGTTCGTCCCAATCTCCAGGATATCGAACGTGCAGGTGATACGCTTGACCTTGATAGCCTTGAGCGGTATATCCTTTCATATACATGCGATGAGGAGCTGGATTATGTGGCTGATAAGAACTCAAATACCCTAAATGAGCACATTGCTCATCCAACCAACTGATGTCAGTGTCATGTTTCACTTCAAGCAAGATATCAATGGTTGGTTTGGCGGTTAACCCAGGAACTGAAGTGCTTCCATAATGCGAGATACGCACAATAGCCCTCCCCATGACTTTGGTAATTCTTTTTTGCTCCGCCCAATAACGGCGTGGCCAATGGCGAGAATAACGTTGTAAGTGAATAGGAAAAAGTTCGCCTAATTGAGCAAGTGTAAATAAACTAAGTCGATCTGTTGATTCTTTTTCCATGTTCTACTTCCTTCATTAGCGACGCCGGCGAAAAACTCCGGCTCCCCCCGTACTCCCCCCGCCTCCAACACGAACCGCAAATCCACCTAACATGAGTATTAGGATAAGCATGGCTCCCCCTGAAAATATCTTCCCTTCAAGAGAACCAAAAGGAGACAATAAGTACCACAACCAAGTGGAAGAGAGTTCTGTGAGCAAATCTTCATCTGGAATATAGGTTTCAAGATACTCTTGATAATCTTCCATATCATAATTAAATGAGGAATATCCATAAGCTTCTACATAAATTACACTTAAAAATTCATAATACATATGAATGATTCCCATGGATAAATCATCTGTTGCGAACAAGGTGTTATCAATGATGTTGGATGTTTCAATGGGGGTTAAAAAAACAGACATCCAATAACCTGTAGCGGTTTGTATTTCATAGAACGATAAACCGCTATCAGTCTCTTGAAAAAACAATAAAACCAACAGACCCATGTTATTGTCGCCAATTTCCCACTTTCGAAATAACTCCACTTTATCATACTGAGCAAGTTCAGATTCGAGTTCAAAAGAAATGGTGATAAAGACAACTTGGGCTCCACCATGTTCCTCTTCAGCAGTATCCCGATACAACCGATCTCCCTCACGAATAATTGTTGACTCGACAGCTGGTTCAAGCACTCCTGCAAAGTCATTCACATAATACGCTTGGGTCGGGCGCAGATCAGCTTCGGGGCGAAAGATTTGATCGTAGAGGAAATATCCACCTCCACCAAGAATGACAACTGCTAAAAGCAGGCGGACGAGACGACGAATGAGTCTATTCATCCCCAGTTCCAACAAAATTTATATCTGGAATTTCGCCCGATCCATCTGGATTTTCCCATAAAACCTTTTCCTCAAAACCGAAAAGAGATGCAACAATAAGATTCGGGAATAGACGCAAATTAGTGTTGTATTGACGCACCGAACTGTTGTAATCCACACGTGCAGCACTGAGTTCATATTCCAACGAAATGACACTAACCATATAAGTGTTGTAAGCAGCTGCAGAATTCAAATTAACTCCATTATCTTCAACAACGGCAAGCAATAAGGCCTGAAGAGCAGAAGTTAAGTCCGCATCTGCTTGCATCATTCCTTCTGCATCATTGGATGCTCTTGCCGATGCATAAGCGGCACGCGCATCAAACAGAGCATTGTAGATATCGGCCTCGTGTGTTTGTAACCCTATAATGGCATTGGCAAGTAGGGTTAAAGTATTCGATCGTTGATCCAGAACTCGACCGATGCCTGTATATTGTTCCTCAGCAAAAGCCTCATCTCGAATCATTGAATTGTAAGTTCCAATTGTCGTTACTCCAACAATCAGCAAAAAAACGACAACAATCGTAGTGATGATTTTTGTCTTAGTAAGTGCGAAGGCTTTCATAAAAATCCTCCTGGACCGATGATATCGGTCATCCACATAAAACAAGCTAACGCGAATGCTTGTTTTACTTTATTTTATTGTAACGCTCTGAATATTTGAAAACAAGCCATTTGTATAAATCGCCAATGTCATTGCTAAAGATTGGATGACTCGAACGAAAAGAATTAAGAATTACAATATTTTTTTGGGAGGTAACGGGAAAAAAATGCTCGTGACTTTCGCATATTCCTGAAATTCAATATTATCTTTATAGTGCTTTTCTAATAAGGGAACCCCCGAAACAAAAAGGAGCAAGTAAGAAATGGTAAGAGGACTAATTATTCCTATCCAGGTAAGAGGAGCGCTGATTGAAACAGCAACAATAAAAATCCCCCACCACATTGTTGCTTCGCCAAAGTAGTTAGGATGTCTTGTGTATTTCCATAATCCTGTTTTCATGATTCGACCTCGATTTTCCGGTTTCGCTAAAAAGGCGCGCAGTTGTGCATCGCCAAAACTTTCAAAGATAAAACCTGTTATCCAAATGATAGCTCCAATCACTGCACCAATAACCCCTCTTGTACCAACCTCCGATAAAGGGGTAGCATGTGCAAAGGTTACAGCAGACACTACGACAAATAGAAAGAGAGCTTGGAGCATAAAAACTTGGCCAAATGCTTTAAGCCGAGGAAAATGATTTCCCCATTTTTTTCTCATATTGACATATCTAAAATCTTCCGGCTTTTTCATGTTTCTTCGAGCAATATAGAAAAACAGTCTTAGTCCCCACAGTGACACTAAAATAACAAGAGTAAAGAGCCCTAGATAGAAAATTCCTGAACGTACCCAAACATAAATAAAATTGAACCAAGTCACCAAAACAAATCCAATGCCCCAAAACCAATCAACAATTGAATTATTTTGTATAATTTGGGCGATAACAAATAGAAGAGAAAAAAATACTATTAAGAGTATTGCAGAGTAGATAAATAATTCGTTCATAAACACCATCCTTATTTTTTTTGAAGCAACGCTATTGCTACAGAACCAATCCCGGCATTCAAGGCAACGACCGAAGAAATATCAGAAAGATAGAGCGGGTCAAAACCTAAGATGCTTTTTGCACGTTCAGCAAACTCAGTCGCACGCGTGGGATTGTTTGCATGCAAGATTGCATAATACTCAATTCCACTTTGGGATGCCATTCTTTTCACTTCACGAAAGATTTTCTTGGTGTTCCCCCGGATAGTAAATGCTTTTTCAAAAATAATTCCTTTTCCCTCAGAATCAATTGAGATAACAGGTTTTAAATTCATTATTTTGCCGATGAATCCTGTCACTTTATTAACACGACCTGATCGAACCATATAGTGAAGAGTTGGTACACTAACAAGAATTTTTGCATTTTCTGCAGCTTGTTGAGCAATGCCCCGAACTTCATCCAAATTTGCGCCTTTTGCAAGTGCTTCAGCGGCCTTAATCACAACAAGTCCCTGCGCCCCAGAGTTCTGCTTAGAATCTACAAGATAGATAGGTTTTTGATTAATTTCTTTTATTTTTTCAATCGCTTGAGCAAAAACATTATAGGTGCCACTCATTGCTCGAGAAACCGTGATTGCAAGAATTCCTTCATAGTGACTGATCAAAAAAGAAAGTGCATTTTCAACAGTGGCTGGGGACGGCATGGCCGAAGATGGATAATGATCGGTTTGATCCATCCACTGATAAAAACGTTCGGCATCAATGGTCAACTTGTCATAAAAGGTGTTATTAGCAAATAGTATTTGCATAGGGATTACATACACCTGATTTTCTTCTAAAAAAGCTGAAGGAAGGTCTGCTACGGAATCAGTTATAATTGCATAAGGATATTTTCTATGATGGGCGGCTTCATATTGTTTTTTCATATCATCCACCTTTTGTTGTATAACATCACCATATTTTCGTAAAGCAACAAAAACATCTGCAGGGCGATCGGTATGTAAGTGGAGTCGGACCATATTATGATTCCCCGCAAGAATAATTGACTCTCCAAATGCTTTCAAATCTTCCCTTAATGCATCCAAGGGGATCCCTTTTCCAGATAATAAGGCTTCCGTACAATAACGTAGCGATTCAGGGGCTTGCAAATGGTCTTCTTGAACATGGATATCGTCTGCTTGAAGAATGGGTCGATGAAAAACCCCTGTCTTCAAAAATCTTGCAAAGCCTTCAATAAAATGAACAAACCCCTTGGCACCTGCATCAACGACATTGGCGTTCTTCAATTCTTTTAAACGACCCGTTGTATTTCTTAACGCTGTTTTTGCGCGTTCAAAAGCTTGATTCAACAAATCCAAAAAATCCTCTGATGATCCATAAAGGGATTCAATAGCTTCTGCCCATTCTCTCATAACAGTAATAATTGTCCCTTCAACTGGCTCAGCAATGGCACTTCTGGCGGCCTGAGCTGCTTGTTTAACCATTGCTGAAAACTGTGACATTGATATCGAGCCATTACCATTTATGCTCATGGAAAATCCGGCAAGATATTGTGCAAAAATAATCCCAGAGTTCCCGCGAGCCCCTCGCAAAGCCACTTGGGCTACAACTTTTGAGGTCTCGGCAGGTGTTGGCGCAATTTTTGCTTCCGCTAGAATTGAGGTCATTAATGCTGCAAGATTAGAACCTGTGTCACCATCAGGAACTGGAAAAACATTAATGGCATTTAAAGAGTCCTTAGCAGCAATGACTTCACTTGCTCCAGCTAGCATCGAATAGTATAGCTGTTCATTATCCAATTGCTTTATACTCATCCATACTCCCCCTTTTTATGCTTTGATTTAGATTATCGAAAGAATTAGGAAAGACAGCATTGCAGTTACTCCACTGATGAAAGACCCCCATCCCAAATCAATAACTGTAATTTTTGAAGACCAATTCTTCATGGTTGCCAAATTCGTCATATCATAAGTAGCATAAGCAATGAAGCCAAATAATGCTCCATATCCAAGGGATTCAAACCATGAATTTGCGGGTAAAATAGCAAAGACTACAATCCCAATTAAGTAGATGAAGTAAAAAAGAATTCCTGCTCCCCAATTCGGACGCTCTAACAATAAACTACCAATTTCTTTTCGATAAAGTTTTTTGGAAATTTTACCTAGCCAAACAAGATCAATTGTAAAAAAGACCACAAAAGCTACTCCATAAGCTGTAATAAATGGAATCATATACGATCCTCCACAGGCTTATTGCCTTATTAATAATTATACCGAATAACTGTTTGAAACGTCGATAAGGATGCTTATCAATAAGTAAAATAATACCAATTATGGATTAATGATATGATGAAGCTCCTCGTTCTTAATATAACGACTTAGATTTCCAGCAATGAGTTGATATAGTCTCTCGTAGATTGCATCACTTAATGATGCTGTATGTGGCGTAATTAATACATTTTTCATTGTCCATAATTTTGATTCGGGTGGCAGCGGTTCAGGTGATGTTACATCAAGCCCAGCCCCAGCAATTATTTGATTTTCTAATGCCCTAATCAGGTCTTCTTGAACCACGACATCACCACGACCATGGTTAATAAAGATTGCTGAATGCTTCATCTGCTGAAAGCGTTCATAGTTCATTAATTGATGCGTACGAAAATTAAGCGGCAATGTAGATATGACAAAGTCACTTTGACGCAAAACAATCTCTAATCCAGCCTCACCAACAAAAATCTCATCAAATTCTGGTTGCTTAGCTTCCGTTCGACGATAGCCAAGAAGACGTACTCCAAAAGGGCGAAGACGAAGAGCGGCTTCACTAGCAATAGAACCAGTTCCTAAAAATCCAACAGTCGATCCATATAATTCTCGAACTATCGGACCAGCTTGCCAACAATGGCGATTCATTCTTTCATAATCTTCTCTAAGATGTCGGCTTATTGCCAACATTTTAGCAATTATATCTTCAGCCAAAGGAATGCTATATACCCCTTTTGCATTAGTGACCATAATATGACGAGAAAATACATAATCTAAATCTGCGGCTTCGAAACCAGCAGTAACTAGCTGAATCCATCGTAACTTAGTAAATACTTCCAAATGTTGCTTAGAAAGAAATGTTGGCGTAGCAATAATGACATCAGCATCATATGCATGCAATAAATCACTTTCAAAGGTTACACCAGGAAAGCAGTTCGTTAGTTCATGCGCCCAATTTAATCCAATTTGAGATGGCTTAAAATAAACCTTCATTCGAATACTCCTTCCTCTCGAATATTTTTCTTTATTTTTATTATATCACTTCTGAATCGCATTCAAAAAGAGGTTGAGTGGATTGCAAAATAATGCCTATGTGTTACACTTACTTTAGAAATCGATAAAGGGGGCTTACCAAGCCATGATTGATTTGCACGGAAGAATTCAAGATTGGGTAAATGAATGTATTGCATTATGTGAACCCGATCATATTCAATGGTGTAATGGTAGTTACGATGAATCCTTACAATTGTTGAAGGACGCAGTTATGAGAAGGCAAGCAGTAGCATTAAATCCTGATATTCATCCAAATTCATTTCTTTTTCGTAGCGATCCCAGCGATGTAGCCCGCGTCGAAGATCGAACCTTCATTTCCACCGCCGATGAAAAAGATGCTGGACCAACCAACCGGTGGATAGCCCCCAATATTTTGAAGAAAACGATGCAATCTCTCTATCAAGGTTGCATGCATGGGCGAACCATGTATGTTATGCCTTTTGTTATGGGGCCGTTAGGATCATCATTTTCAAAACTAGGTGTCCAAATTACAGATAGTCCGTATGTGGTGGCAAATATGAGAATAATGACCCGAATGGGAACATCCGTATTGAACTATTTTAACGATCAAGATTCCTTTGTTCCTTGCCTTCATTCCATTGGAGCGCCTATTGAAAGCGATAATTATGGCCAATCATGGCCTTGTGCTCCTATGGATCAAAAATATATCAGCCATTTCCCTGAAGAACGACTCATCTGGTCATATGGATCTGGTTACGGTGGAAATGCTCTGTTAGGGAAAAAATGTTTTGCCCTTCGCATTGCTTCCGCCATCGCACGCGATGAAGGTTGGCTTGCCGAGCATATGTTAATTCTAAAAATAACTTCTCCTGAAAAAAAAGTTCAATACTTTGCAGCAGCCTTCCCTAGTGCGTGTGGGAAAACGAATTTAGCAATGCTCGTTCCTTCTTTGCCAGAATGGAAAGTTGAGACAATAGGCGATGATATTGCATGGTTGCGAAAAGGAAAAGATGGTCGACTATATGCTGTAAATCCAGAGGCTGGTTTCTTTGGTGTAGCACCAGGAACATCGAAAAAAACTAATCCTAATGCCATGAATACGTTAACTCATGATGTCATCTATACCAATGTCGCACTCACGGATCAAAAAACAGTTTGGTGGGAAGGTAATGGCACGAATACCCCTGCCCATTTGCTTGATTGGAAGGGTAATGATTGGTTCCCAGCAAACTCCACTCCTGCTGCCCACCCGAATTCGCGTTTTACTGTTGCTGCTCACCAATGTCCATCTCTTGCTTCGGAATGGGAAGATCCAGAAGGCGTTCCAATTTCTGCCATTCTGTTTGGTGGTAGGCGTCCTTCAACAGTACCCCTCGTCTACGAAAGTTTCAATTGGAATCATGGTGTCTTTGTTGCTTCAACAATTGGTTCCGAAATAACAGCAGCCACTATATCTAACCAAATTGGAACTGTTCGTCGTGACCCATTTGCCATGTTGCCATTCATCGGTTATAACGTTGGGGATTACTTGAAACATTGGCTTTCGTTTGGAGCAGCCAATGATGCCGAACAACTACCTAAAATCTTTTCAGTGAATTGGTTTAGAAAAGATGACCAAGGGCACTATTTGTGGCCTGGTTTTGGGGATAACATTCGTGTTCTCGAATGGATTTTCCGACGTTTAGAAGGGAAGGTTTCAGCCGAACAAAGCCCCATCGGATATGTCCCAAATTTTGAAGATTTGCATTTAGATGGACTCACACTTTCGAAATCCTCATTTCACGACTTGCATGACGTCGATGCTAATGCATGGGAACAAGAATGCTCGTCAATTGAGTCATACTATCATTCACTGGGTCAAAGACTACCAAACGAATTGTGGAGTGAACTCCATGAATTGAAAAATCGAATTAAACAAGGATAAACATAGAAAAAGAAGCAATTAAGCTTCTTTTTCATTTCTTTGCTTTGTTTGGTTCTTTCGCTCATTGCGTAATCGATTCGCACGTAGTATAAAAACCATGATTACCAAAAAGAAAGCAAGAGAGAGTCCTACGGCAACTATTATTTCTGGATAGGCACCTGAAAAACCTAGGGTACCATCGATATGCTTCATGAGAATCCCAAAATAAGCCCAAATTAAGACAGCGCCATATCCATAATCACGGAATTTTGCAAGCGTGGTTCCACCAATCCAAGCGCCAATAATGACAATAATCACAGTCCACCAAGATTCAGGTATACCGAAACCATTCCAGCTTAAATCAACCAATAAGGTTGTTGCATTAGCGATTGTTGCAACAGTAATCCACCCAAAATATACGGTAAAAGGTAATAGGAATATTCCCTTTTCCACACGGCTCATTCGTTGTCGTACTAATAGGCGCCTAATTTGGATGAGACAAACTAAAATAAGAACCATAAGAATCATGGACAACCAAATGATACGATAATGCCACGTAAAAATCCAAATACTGTTCAAAATCGACGATAGAGAAAATAATGCTAAAACTTGCTCGGTTGTTTCTTCGGTAATTTGGTTATCTTGACGTTGAAAAACATTGAAAGAGTGTAAAACAAAAATTGCAAGCAATAGATAAATAACCCCCCAAATGATAAATGTAAATCCTGCAGGAGCAAACAAGTTAGGGTATGAATCCGACACTGCTCCTGTTCTTATTCCATTGATAGGGAGAATGTTAGCAAGTGCATTAGTTATTATCATGATGATAAATGTAATTGCAGAAAGGAATACGATAGGCTTGAATCGTTTCATAGACTCACTCTCCTTACAATCGAAGTTATTCCGATTGCTCTATGATAAGTATATCACATTTAGAATCGATAAATACGGAGGGAATCTAACCAATTGTTAAAGATGGATTAGATAATTATTCCCACAACAAGAAAAGCAATTCCAAAAATCAACAAGAGAATATTGTATCCCTTGCGGCCAATTTTTTCGATGATAATCTTCGACTTCATATTATGATAAAAGAAAGGCCATTGCAGCAACAAACCTGCTAAGTAAAAAACACCAACAACAATTAAAAATATTTTTAGAATAACCATTCCATTCACTCCTTTATGTTATAAATGGTTTCTTTTACAATAAAAGCGGAACAAAATAAGAAGAAGAAGAAGATTCACGAAAACTCCAATAATAAAATAGAGAGAAAAGCTGATCATTCCTGGTGATGATATAGACAAATGCATGCCAACCATGCGAGCAGTCCAAAAACCTGGGATAGGCGACATAATAAATTCAATTGGACCTTCCACAAAAAAAGCAGCAATCGGTAACATCAAGATTAATCCTGACATTTTCATAAAAACAAATCCCTCAACTTTATTCGAAGAAAAAGCATTCACTAGCAGTGACAATATTGGACCTTGTAAAGCTGCAAGAAGGGCAATCATAAGTTTCTGATCAAGGCTAGCATTTGGCAAAAATGGTGTTAACATCATCATTGCAAACGTCGCAAAAAAGCCAAATATATAACTGATAATAAGCTTCATTATTACATATAATTTCACGTCTATTGGAGTTACTTTCAAAGAGAACAATACAAAGTCATCTTTATCATCAAGTAAAGTAAAACCTGTAATCGCTCCAAAGAAAAAACTCATCAGAATGATAAAAGTAAAGATAACAATATCAGGAATTGGGCTTCCTTGAGGAAGTGTTGTTTGAAGATAGGGTATTAAGTAGATGCCACCAAGAATCATTAATGCTGAAAAAACCAACAAAAAACCATACATTTTATCACGCAAGATGTTACGAATTTCGTGCTGTAATACTCGAATAAACATAGTACTTACACCCCGCTTTGCTTAATGGCATATTGTTTAAACTTTGGCAATACGTAATAACGGTATCCCAAAGCCCCTATACCAACAAAATAGAAAAGACTATACCAAAACCAACCATCCATATCGGCACCAAATGCAACTTGAATCAGTGTTTCTGCTGCCGTCGTCGGGGTTAATCGCAACAACCATGACCAAAGATCTCCTCGTAGAACGCCAAAACTCACCAGTAAGGTTGGAATGACTAAAATGAATGTGTAAATCATGGTATTCACCAACATAGAGGTGAAATCTTTTGACATATAAGAGAAGACCAACCCTAACAATGTGTGAAAGGAAGAAACAATTAAGAGAACTATTACCATATAAAAGTATTGAACATTAAGTCCTCATGTGAAATAAAACACCACCACAACAAGC
>CAZVZF010000003.1:0-28647 GCA_964631095.1 uncultured Eubacteriales bacterium | reverse complement strand
CACAAGTAGACAACCAGAAAAAGGGATTAGACTTGCGAAAATATTTCTCTTTCTCTATAATAGTAATGCACTCATTACGATGAAAGGAGACTTTCGATGGACCGTATTAAAACCTACTTACCTTTTTTGTTAATCCTGATTGCCACCGTCTTAATGCTCTTTCTTGGCATGTAAGTCGTTTTCAAATTCAGATGGAAGCAAAAGCGCCAGCAACGGCGCTTTTTTTCTACCACTTATCGAAATGTGTGACATCTTCCAAAGGAAGGCGCGGACGCATTTTGGGTGTTTCGTCAGGATAGCCAATGGGAGAAGCGGCCACAATTTCTACATCCTCAGGAATATTAAGCAGCTTTTTAAGTTCATCACTACGCCATGAAGGAGTTCCCATCCATACCGTACCAAGTCCATGATTCCAAGCGGCTAAAAAGAAATTCTCAATGGCTGCTGCGATGCTATGTTGTGCCCACAAGTCAATGTATTTTTGATAGTCGGGTTGCAACAACACATTTCGCTTATTGACACAAAAAATAACAAAAACCGGGGCTTTCCGTAAGTTGGTATACATAGTAACAATCTTATCGAGACGTTCTCCTGAGGAGGAATCTGTGCGAGCAGTTCCAAAGTATTGTCGATGACTCATTCCAATGATTTCTGCTACGCGATCGAGTTTTTCAGGCTCAGTAACGAACACAAAGTCCCATTGTTGAGAATTAGCCCCATTGGGAGCAAGAGTAGCCGCCTGTACCAATTCCCATAAGACTTCTTTAGCAACCGGATCGCTTTTGTAGCGACGTACACTTCGTCTTGTTCGAATAACATCCATTAATTCCATAATCATTTTACCTCCTTATGATTGATCCAATTATGAATCATTTTGAATAGTTGATCCACATTTGAGCACACTTGCGATGCTCCAGCATCAATAAGCTCTTGTCTTCCTCGAAATCCATACCCTGCCCCAATAAAATCCATACCAGCTTGAATGGCTGTTTGTACATCAACCGCAGAATCCCCAATCATGAGGGCGTCTTGTGGTAAAACTCCATCATGGGAGAAATGCATTAGCAATGCTTCAGGATTTGGTTTCCTTGGATACTTCTTAGAATACCCAATTATGCCTGAAAAAGAAACCCCCGGGAAGAAGAAATCCACAATATTGTGCACAAAATCCTCATTCTTATTGCTAAAAACATACAGTGCAAGGGGAAACTGATGAAGGCGATGCAAATGCACACCGATGTTGGGATAGGGCTGGGACTTACGATGCCATCCATTGCGATAATTCTCGGTTTGCTTTTGCAACATATTGTTCACAATTTCTTCTTGGTGAAAAAGATCTTGAGGAAGACTTCGACGCGCCAATTCGAGGGCGCCATCTCCCACCATCCAACGATAATCATCAAGGTTATGGACAGGATAGCCCGATTCTTGTAAAGCCAAATTACAAGCATCCGCTAAGTCTGGAAGGCTATTCAGTAACGTTCCATCAAGATCGAATACGATTGCTCGTTTCATTCGAATTGTTCCTTAGCTTTTCGCAAGTGACGCATATCATCCCAAACCAAAAACATGACCGCACCAATGATAAAAATTCCACCAACAATTTGCATCCCTTGTAATTGTTCTTGCAGTACTATGGCTCCCGTAATTACCGTGACAACAGGTATTAGGTTAATAAATACTGAGCTCATAACCGTTCCAATCTGTTTCATTGCATAAACATACCAGTAGAAAGCGAGTCCAGAACATACGATTCCTAAAAATGCAATATGTCCCCATAACTCGAGAGGCATCGAGCGAATAGGTTCAATGGCTTTCATTGCAAAAGGTGCGAGCACAAGCAGTGTTATTCCTGCTTGCAAAGTGATTATTTTTAAATTGGAGTAGCGTTTTCGCAGTTCCATTGTGGTAATTGAAAAAACAATCCACGCTGCAACGGCCAGTAACATAAACAAATACCCTTGGATAGACTCCCAAGTAAGTTGATCAATGCCTCCTCCCACCACGAATCCTACTCCAAGAATGGAAGCAGCAATGGCAATCATCTTGATTCTGTTAATACGTTCCCGAAAGAGTATAAAATTAGTAAGTACTAAAAAAATAGGTAATGTTGAAACAAGAATCGAAGCTGTCGAGGCCGAAATATAACTGACCGCAGTATTTTCTGCATGAAAATACAAAGCAACCCCAATGATTGCACTAACCATTAGGCGAAGAATATCACGTTGTTCAATCCTAATAGTCTCTTTTTTAGCGAAAAAAAAGATTAGTAGAAATCCAAAGGCAAAGAGATAACGAACAAATCCTAGGGAAATGGGATCAATTACATTGAGGACGATTTTCGAGCTGACAAAGGAGACTCCCCATGCAAGCGTGACCATCAATAACAATCCATAAGCAAATATTTTTTTCACGCACTCACTCCTTTCCCTTTATATTATTATAACATATTTGACAGAGTCCTTTCGAGAGCTTCGATTGCTTTTCATCTCATTCTTTGCTACCATGAACATATAAAGGAGTATGGAATATGAAACAAAAACTTGCTGTCTTATGGACCAATGCCGATAAGATGACTTCCTTACACATGGTACTAATGTATACGAAAAATTCGAAGTTGCGTGGATGGTGGAATGATATTGAACTAATCATCTGGGGCGCCACAGCGAAATTGGTTGTGGAAGATCTCGATGTACAAAAAGAAGTATTGGCAGCCAAAGAAGCCGGTGTAAAGATTGGTGCATGCCAAGCGTGTGCTCGCAATCTGGGTGTCTATGATTTATTGGTTGATTTGGGCTTTGATGTCAAATCGTATGGGCCTGTATTAACTGAGTATCTAAATGATGAGACGATTCAGGTGCTTTCCATTTAAGGAATTTACATTCAGAAAGAAGGGACTCTATGCAAGCTGTAGTCACCCGTTTTCTGCACTATATTACTTTTGATACTCATTCTTCTCCAACAAATAAAGAATCTCCCAGCACCTCCTCACAACTGATTTTTGCAGACGAACTTGTGAAGGAATTGCACCATTTAGGAATGAGAGATATCCACCGAAGTGAAACTGGAACAGTCTATGCTCGTCTTCCTGGAAACCGTGATGTTCCAGCAATTGGTTTTATTGCGCATATGGATACTTCTCCCGATGCACCAAGTGCAAACATTCATCCTCGTATTGTGCATTATCAAGGCGGCGATATCGTCTTGAATGAATCAGGAGTAATTCTTTCACCTGATGCATTCCCCGTTTTAAAACAAAAAGTAGACGAGCATCTTATTGTTACCGATGGAACAACATTGTTGGGTGCAGATGATAAAGCAGGTATTGCCGAAATTATGACCATGTTAGAAATACTCAATCAGGATCCATCAATCCCCCACGGTCCTATTTATGTAGCCTTCACCCCTGACGAAGAAGTTGGGCGTGGCGTCGAACATTTTGAGCTGGATCGATTTCCTGTCACTTTTGCTTGTACAGTAGATGGTGGACAAGTTCATGACGTCGAATGGGAGAATTTTAATGCGGCTTCTGCCGTGGTATCCATTCGTGGTCTAGGGATCCATCCTGGAGCCGCCAAAGGGAAAATGGTTAATGCACTCATGTTGGCCACCGAATATGATCGTTTATTACCGATGAATGAGCGGCCCGAACACACATCGGGATATGAAGGTTTCTATCATCTTCATACTCTCCACGGAGATGTCGAACACGCAACGATGGAATACCTTCTCCGACATCACGATGAAAAAGAGTTCTCTCGTATGAAGCAACAATTGACACGAGCTGCAACCTATCTCAATGAACGTCAGCATGGTGCATGGATCACCGTCCATATCACCGATTCCTATCAGAACATGCGAAAAGTCATGGAACAACATCCTGAAATTATTAATCTTGCTTACCAGGCGATTCGATCCCTTGGACTTACTCCAAGCTCCATGCCCATCCGAGGCGGAACCGATGGAGCGATGTTAACTGCGCAAGGGCTTCCATGCCCCAATTTAGGAACTGGTGGTTATAATGCTCATAGTCGCTATGAATTTGCAAGTATTGAAGAAATGGAGCTCGCTGTTCAACTACTAGTGGCAATAAGCTCCTATCACGCGATACATTAGGAGGGTACTCATGAAAAGTAAGCTTGCTTTCGTGTTCCCTGGACAAGGGACTCAATATGTGGGTATGGGTCAAGCATTTTATGAAGCTTACCCTCTTGTTCGCGAGTATTTTAATCGTGGTTCTCATCGACTCAATATGGATTTAGCTGATTTATGCTTTAATGGTCCCGCAAGTGAACTCATCAAGACGGAACATCAACAGCCGGCAATCCACACCGTCGAAGTGTCTATCTTATCGTTGTTGCAAGCAGAAGGTGTTGTACCAGATGTTGTAGCGGGGTTTTCTTTGGGAGAATATGCAGCACTTGTTGCGGCTAGTGCCATCAACTACGATGATTCCGTGGTTCTCGTTCGAAAACGTGGTATATTTATGCAAAATGCTGTGCCCCAAGGAATCGGGAAAATGCTTGCCATTTCTGGGCTTTCTCGTGATATTGTTGAATCTCTCGTGCTACGAGCACGCACCTGCGGTTGGATTGAATGCTCCAACTACAATTGTCCTGGACAAATCATTGTATCCGGGGAAAAAGAAGCTGTCGCCATGGCAGACGTTCTCGCCAAACGAGCCAATGCTAAGCACACGACATATCTCAATGTATCGGGCCCTTTCCATACTCAAATGTTACGGGATGCAGGACATCAACTCGCTGAGGAACTCACATATATCGCCCTCAACTCACCAGCGATTCCTTTTATTCCAAATGTTTCGGGACAATTCTACCGTTCGGGACAAGATCTACGAAAAATTCTTGAAGATCATGTTTATCTGGCTGTCCGATGGGAAGAAACTGTCGAAACCATGTTAGAGAATCAAGTTCGAATTTTTGTGGAAATTGGTCCTACTGGAAGCGTTACAAAGTTTAATCAACGCACGGTGGAAGCCCATCAAATCAACGATGCTAAATTTTTCCACATTGAAACTCCTGACCAACTATTTGCTTTTATGGATTGGTATAAAAACAACCGCAATTAGCGGTTGTTTTTCATTTCAAATTACTCTGGCTTCTCAAAACGCCGTTCAATCCATTTTTGAAGTTCCACCATGGGAATAATCAAGAAGGCAAGACCAATACTAACTACCCAGTCATGGAACGGAATGGATTGAGTCTCAAAGATCGCATGCATGAAATCAAATCCAATTACAACGACTGTTAAAACGACACCAATCACAAAAGTGATATTCAAGTACTTGTTTGCAAAAGGATTGGATTGGAACAATGAGTTTTGTTGAGAACGTAAATTGTAGGAGTGGAATAGCTGAATAAAAATTAAGGTCACAAATCCCATGGTCATGGCAACGGAATGGTCCGATATCCCTTCAACAAAGACATAATTTCCTAAAGAGAAAGATACTAGAACCAATATTGTTTGCATAATTCCTTGGATAATGATGTCACGACCAGTCTTTCCAGCAAATAAGCTTGAGCCCGATTTTCGGGGTTTTTGATTCATCACGTCTGATTCAGCCTTCTCCATTCCTAAAGCAATGACAGGTAAGGAGTCAGTCACAAGATTAACCCATAGAATCATTACTGGGGTTAAAAATTTTACATTCAGAAAAACAGTAGCCACAAAAAGGCATAATACCTCAGCAATGTTCGCTGAGAGTAAAAATTGAATAACTTTCTTGATATTGGCATAAATTTTTCGCCCTTCTTCAACTGCGTAGATGATGGTCGCAAAATTATCATCGGCCAAAACCACATCGGCCGCTTCTTTGCTCACATCGGTACCAGTGATACCCATTCCAATACCAATGTCAGCTGCTTTTATGGAAGGAGCATCGTTCACTCCATCACCTGTCATAGCAACAACAAGTTCAGCTCTTTTAAATGCCTTGACGATACGAACTTTATTTTCTGGGCTGACACGTGCATATACACGATAATGTGATAAGTTCTTAAAGAATTCATCATCCGAAAGTTGATCCAATTCCGCACCAGTAATCACAAGATCTCCTTTTTGAAGAATTCCAATTTGACTTGCAATTGCTGACGCAGTATCAACATGGTCACCGGTAATCATAATGGCCTGCATTCCTGCTTTTTTGCATGTCGCAACAGCATCTTTGACTTCAGGGCGTGGGGGGTCGATCATCCCTACCAAACCCACAAAGATCATTTCAGATTCGAGATTCTTTAGCTCCAAATTTTCATGCTTCGTCGCTAGAGCAAGAACACGAAGAGCCTTTTTTGCCATCGCTTTATTAGCTGCATGAATGGATTCACGATCGGATTCTGTCATAGGACGAATAATATCTCCTTCCTGAATGAAGGAACATTTGGTGATAAGAATATCGGGAGCCCCTTTAATAAAGGCGGTTGGTTTTCCATCAACATCATGAACAGTTGACATGAGTTTTCGCACAGAATCAAAAGGAATTTCTGCGATACGTGGATACTCTTTTTTCCATTGGAGAACATCATGTCCACTCCGCCGTGCATCAGCTACTAAGGCGGTTTCTGTGGGATCCCCCATTAAACGCTCTCCATCCATTGAAGTATCGTTACACAAAGTCATTCCAAAACGCAAACGATCCAGATTATTGTCCGAAGTCGAGCCCTCTGTCCGAACAGTCCCTGATGTGGGAGTAAATAATTCTTGAACAGTCATTTGATTAAGCGTGAGTGTTCCTGTTTTATCCGAACATATAACCTCACAGCATCCTAAAGTCTCCACCGAAGGTAAATGCCGAACAATCGCCTTACGAGCACTCATCCGCTGCACCCCGATGGCGAGAATAATAGTTACCACAGCGGGCAAGCCTTCTGGAATTGCTGCGACAGCAATGGCAACCGCTGTCATAAACGCTTCCATAATAGGATTTTGGCGTAACAGCGAGGCCGCAAAAATTACAGCAGCAATCACAAGAACCATGATACTTAGCACTTTTGCTGTTTTGGAGAGTTGAATTTGAAGAGGAGTAACCGTTTCTTCTTCTTCATTTAACATCGTAGCAATTCTTCCTACTTCAGTGTTTTGTCCTGTAGCAACAATCACACCTTCGCCACGTCCATAGGCAACCATTCCAGTACTAAACGCCATGTTGTAACGGTCTCCTAATGGAATAGGATTCTTGTCGATAATATCGAGATGCTTTTCGCTGGGAACGGCTTCGCCAGTTAGAGCGGCTTCTTCAATTTTTAAGGAAACACATTGAATTAACCGCATATCAGCAGGTACGATATCGCCCGCTTCCAGTAACACTATATCGCCCACAACTAGTTCGGAGCTTTTTACCTTCATTATTACTTCATCACGACGTACTTTTGCAAAGGGTTTGTTCAAGCTTTTTAAAGCCTCCATGGCGGACTCTGCTTTGCTTTCTTGAACGACTCCAATTGTCGCATTAAGCAATACAATCGCCAAAATGATGCCTGAGTCAATTAATTCGGAGGGATGTCCTTGGACAATGGCAATGATTGCCGAAACAGCAGCTGCTGCAAGCAAAACTAAAATCATGACATCTTTGAATTGTGCCAAAAATTTTATATACCATGGAGTTTTCTTTTTCTCTTGTAATTCGTTAGGACCGTTTTGCTTCAGACGAGTGTCCGCTTCACTGGGCGTAATCCCACTCATTGAACTATTTACGGATTGCATTACTTCGTCAACGCTCATTTGATAAAACGGTTTCATAAAACATTCCCCTTCTATAATACTTAGCCAAAAAAGACACTTTAGGCTTGCTCATATTGTAACATAACATACTAAAAAAATGCATAAAAAAACGCTTGATCCTCGATAATATCTAGCCATTTCTTATCAAATGGGGTATATTAAAAATAGATAATAATTTGCCTTCTCGTCAACCATCCACTCATGATAGCTTCTTAAACCCCTATTGGAGGTCTTTCTATGAACGAGAAACGCGCGAATACTTCGACTCCTCTCCCTCCTATTGAACCTCTTCGCTTGCCTCCCGAGCAAGTGAAACCCGCTCGCGATGCTTTGGTCATCGCTCTTTATTATTCTATTTTCGGCTTTTTATGGATTGCTGTCACTGACACCATTCTTGAAGCATTGGTCACCAATCTTCAAGTCCAGCAAACCATTCAATTAATTAAAGGATGGATTTTTGTTGCTCTTACAGTTGGAATTATCTACTTTCTCGTTTATAATCGGCTGTTGGTCATCCAAAAATATGTCGCAAAAGTGATTGAAACCACCACAATCTTAGGACAGACCAAAGAAGCATTATTGGTCCAAAAAGCCATTACCGAGGAAATCATTGGACAATCACCAGTTCTCATTACCATATGGGATAGTCAGGGGAATCTAAAATCCATCAATCCCTATGCTTTGGAATTGTTGGGCTATGATAATTCAGAAGCCTTTCGTGAGGAGTGGCTCTCGCTCATTATGGATTCCACTAATCGAGCGAATTTACAAAACGTATTTTTGCGTTTAATTAAACAAGAACGACTCCTCAATTATGAAACAGAATTAGTTACAAAATCAGGGGCACACCTTTCCATTCTGTGGAATAGTGGAGCCGTTGCTATGCAAAATTCGGGCGAAACAGAATATGTTTCTTTTGGAATTGATATCACTGAAAAGAAAGAAGTTAGTCGCAAACTCGAATATTTAGCCTATCACGATTATCTTACCGATTTACCTAACCGCGTAGCGTTAGAACATGAGGTGGATTACCGGTTTTCTCAACGAAAAGAGCCCTTTGCCCTTCTTTATATTGATTTAGATAATTTCAAGTATATCAATGATTCGTTAGGACACCAAGTGGGCGATGAATTACTAATCTATGTATCCAAGGTGTTCAAACAATATGTGAAACCTCCCCATTATGTTGCACGCCTTGGAGGCGATGAATTTTCGGTACTCTTCTCTCCCTACGTATCCAAGCAACAGCTATTACAGTGGCTAAGTGGTTTGGAAAAGCAACTTGGGAAAACTTGGCAAATCTTTAATCACAGCTTCTACTTATCTTTTAGCATTGGAATCGCACTATCTCACCAACATGGGCATGATTTTTTGACGCTTTCCAAGCAAGCTGATATTGCGATGTACCGTGCCAAAAACGAAGGCAAAGATCAAGTGATGTTTTACTCCGATAGCATCGAACACGATAATCTCGAACAACTTGACATGGCAAAACGCCTTCAATCGGCACTCGACAAAGGAGCCTTTGATTTACATTATCAACCACAATACAACATTCAAACCAACAAAATTGTAGGAATGGAAGCCTTATTACGATGGAATGATGACGAACGTGGCCCGGTCTCTCCTGCAACATTCATTCCCTTTGCCGAGGAAAGCGGTCAAATTTTTGCCATCGATCGTTTTGTCTTTATTCATGCCTTACAACAAAAACTTCTTTGGGATCAATCGGGGACCTCCGACTTAACACTCTCCATCAATCTATCAAGCAAAACCTTGGTAAGTGATGTTAATTTTGCTGAAATCGAATCCATTTTACAATTATATACTGGCGATCTATCCAAAATAGTGGTCGAATTCACCGAAACTGCTGTCATTAAAGATATGAATGCTGCCCTTGCGAATACTACGAAACTTCGCAAACTTGGAGTTCAAATCGCTCTTGATGATTTTGGAACGGGATATTCTTCGTTGACTCACATCAAAGTTTTACCCATTCAGATGGTGAAACTCGATCGCAATTTTATCAATCAAATCCATCACAATGGTAAAGATGAGATTATTGTCCGCTCGATGATCGAATTACTAACCAATCTTGGTTATTCCATTGTTGCTGAAGGTATTGAAAATGCTGAGCAACAAGCTTATCTCGTTAAGAATGGCTGCCAACTAGGACAAGGCTATCTCTTAAGTAAGCCTTTATCCGTTTCAGCATTCAACGAACTCCTAACGAAGCTTTTGTGACCGCTCTTTCATCGCAATTGTTTGTTGAAGCAAAATGATTTTCTCTTGATCACTTTGCTTTTTTCTTGCATCTCTAAAATCGGCATGCTGAAGATATTGATACAAAAGAAGGGAATCTTCTGCCGACATCACATCAAATAGTTCACTTGCAATATGTTCGACATGTCCTTGAAAATCACAGCGAGCCTTCCACGCTTCGCGTGAAGAAAACTCAATGTCAACCCCTAGTTTCCTCGCACATAAGACGTTTTCAT
Organism: uncultured Eubacteriales bacterium; assembly: GCA_964631095.1. Taxonomy (GTDB): domain Bacteria; phylum Bacillota_I; class Bacilli_A; order RFN20; family UBA1709; genus JBAYCP01. The sequence continues at coordinate 18,412 of CAZVZF010000003.1, read as the reverse complement.
TACAGAGTTCGTATCCAGCACTTTGTAATTTTTTTTCCAACTCGGGTCGCATAGAATTTAACAGTTCGTCAGGGACTAATACATCCAAATCATGCACCTCAAAAGGCATGGCTACTTGCATTCGAACCCCAATTGACCCATAGACAAGCGGACGAATCCCAAACCATTCATGAAGGGAACTCGCAATGGAACGAAGGGGCTCCAACCAAAAATCTCGATAATCCCAGATGGATAATCCTGGGAATTGAGCGGGCAAAGAATAGATGACCGAATCAACTTTAGACTCATAACCCTCATTTCGAAACGCAAGTCGATCCAATAGTTTACAACTCGCAATATTTCCAGGATGTACCATGGCGACAATTTCGTGTTTGGGAAAATTGGTTTGCAGCCATTGAACATAGGCTTGGACGATTTCTTTTCCATATCCTTGTCGATGCAATTGGGGGTGAATGGTGTAACCGATGGTTACTGTTTCTTCATTTCGCACAAAATAAAGATCTCCAATTTGAAGATGATTCTCTTTGTTGCATATGGCTAATTGTGTTTCACAATCTTTCTCAATGGTGCGACCTTGAATGCTATGCAAGAATTGGTGGATTTCTTCTAAATCGGTCGCTTTCCAATCTTGATATCGCTGACATTCTGGGTGAGAACGATAAGCAAACATTGTTTCTACATCATCCATCGTAAAATACCGTACATAAAAATGCTTGCTGGAAAAAAGCATATTGTCACCTCGTTTTTTCAAATAGAGTATATCACAATAATAGGACTTTTCTTAATACATTCTTTATAGTAAGCACTTGAACATTAACGGCACCTTTACATTTCTTCCTTCATACTATGGACGAAGAAAAGGAGGGCTTGCCTTGAATGATGTTCTTATAATGGTTGGCTTTCTAATCATTGGATTAATAATGGGACAACGGTTTCGTTCGTGGAGCAAGACTCTTTTTAAAATACCTAGTTCAACTATTTCTTCCGTTCCTCGCATCATCGTTTTGGGTCAATCTCCCCTTTCCGCCAATGTAGTAGATGGCTTGCGCGATTATGGATATCAAGTGCTATCGCTTCCTGGAATGAATTCATCCCTATACAATATTTCTGCCATTGCTGTTGTGGCTCTTTCGGATGAAGATATCACAAATCTATTAATATGCCGTATGCTACGTCAACAAGATCCTTCTATTCAATGTTATGCAGTATGTAACGATATTGGTAATACTAGTATGTACCGAAGAAGGCATATCACTTCTTTTTCAATTATCAACGATCGCGCCATCGATATCATCAATGTATTTCCCAAACTAGAAACGAGGCCGCATCTATGAGTCTTTATCGAAAAATCAGAGGATGGTCGTATCCTCAATTAATCGCCTTTGGCTATTTCGTCTTAATCCTAACAGGAACACTCCTGCTATTGTTGCCTTGGTCCACCAAAAACCCCCTTTCGACTGATTTTTTAACTGCGTTATTTACCGCCACCTCTGCAACATGTGTCACAGGACTCGTCGTGGTGGACACATTCACTCATTGGACCACTTTTGGGCAAATCATCATCTTATTATTGATTCAAATTGGTGGATTAGGATTTATGACCGTCATCACCATGATTTCCTTTTTTCTCCATCGCAAAATTGGTTTAAAAGAGCGTGGTCTCTTACGAGAAAGTGTGAATACTCTTTACATTGGTGGAATCGTTAAGCTAACTAAAAAGATACTAGTTGGAACTTTTTTGTTTGAATTCATTGGAGCGCTTTTGTTAGCGACCCGATTTATCCCTGAATTGGGGTGGACAACAGGTGTTTATTACGCCATTTTCCATTCCATTTCTGCCTTTTGTAATGCTGGCTTTGATCTTATGGGTCGCTTTCAAGCCTTTGGATCACTTGCTGAATTCCGTGGAGATATCACCATTGCTCTTACATTATCCGCTCTTATTTTTGTTGGTGGAATTGGATTCTATGTTTGGGATGATGCCCTGCATGCAAAATTTCGATTTCGAAAAATGCAATTGCATTCCAAACTCGTTCTCACTACTTCGATGATTCTCATTGTAGGGGGAGCTTTATTAATCTTTGTTTTGGAAAAAAATAATGCTTTAGCGGGTCTTTCCCTCCCCTCGGCATTATCTACTTCCCTTTTTGAATCAGTCACTCCTCGTACTGCGGGATTTACGATGATTTCTCCCGCTTCTCTGAACCCCGCAACCCATTTTATCCAGTTAATCTATATGTTTATTGGAGGAAGCCCAGGTTCAGCAGCTGGAGGAGTCAAAACGACAACCATTGCCATTCTACTTTTATCTTTACGCGCCAATATGATGCGAACTAAGGATAATCAAGTATTTGGGAGACGGTTAGAAGATAATGTCCTTCGGCGCGCCGCTTCAGTCATCACCGTGAATCTTTTGTTAATCACATGCGGTACGATAATCGTCGCTTCTCTTAATCCAAACTTCTCTTTGTTCACTATCCTCTATGAAATTGTTTCAGCCATGGGAACTGTGGGATTATCCTTTGGTATCACTCCCATTCTTGGCGTTGCCTCTCAAGTTGTTCTAATGACCTTAATGTTTTTTGGTAGAGTGGGTAGTTTAACGTTTGCTTTAATCTTTACAGAACGTAAACAACTAAGTTGCATACAAAATCCAATTGGAAAAGTAACCGTTGGTTAGGAGGAATTATTTATGCGATCAATGTTAATTATTGGTATGGGACGCTTCGGAAAACATTTGGCAAGACAATTGCATGAACTAGGAAATGAGGTAATGATTGTTGACGAAAAAGAAGAAACTCTTCAAGATATGCTTCAATACTCACTCAGCGCTCAAATTGGCGATTGCACCAATGAAGAGGTCTTACGCTCCCTGGGTGTCAATAATTTTGATATTTGTTTTGTTTGTGTCGGTACCAATTTTCAAAGTAGCTTAGAAATAACAAGTTTATTGAAAGAATTAGGCGCCAAGCGAGTCATCAGTAAGGCTTCTCGAGACATCCATCAAAAATTTTTGCTCCGCAATGGAGCTGATGAAGTCATTGATCCCGAGCGAGAAGTCGCCGAGCGGTTAGCTATGCGATGCAGTTCAAATCATTTGTTCGATTATTTTGAATTAAGCAATGAAGTCTCCATCTATGAAATCCCTGTCGCAGACCTATGGGTTGGGAAAAGTATTCGTGAACTTGATTTTCGTGTAAAATATCATCTCAGCATCTTAGCGACTCGCACGAATGGCCATCTTGCTTCAATGCCCCCTGCTGATCACATACTTACTGCAGAAGAACACTTGATTGTAATGGGCCATACAGAAGATGTTGATAAAGTGTTAAATATGATAAAATAGGAAGAGTGGGGGCGATATGATTGAAACACCAAACCCTTCGACTAATAACAGTATTACTAGCCACTTTAGGCCTATCCCTCCTTGTAAGCCAATGGGGAATTAATAAAGAAAATGTGTTGATGATATTTATGGTCGGTGTCTTGGTTGTTACTGTTGTAACAACCAAATATCGATATGGGATTATCGCATCCTTATTAAGCGTTTTGATGTTCAATTTCTTTTTCACGGAGCCTTTATTCTCTTTTACTGCTTATGAAAGCAACGATGTGGTCTTAATGATTGTATTTCTACTGGCCGCCACACTTTCTTCGAGTTTAACCGCTCGCTTGCAGCAACAAAGCGATCTCGCACGGCAGAACGAAAAAAATGCAACCTTCTTGTATGAAATGAATCAGCGATTACTCAATGTGACCGGTGAAGACTCCATTGTGAAAGAGGCGTTAATTTTTATTAGAGACTCCTTAAATTTGGCTGGCGAATTCTTGCCCACAGTTTCTCCTCAACAACCATCAAGTATTTCACCAAGCTTTATCGATTTTGATGTACCTGGTTTTGCAAAATCATTAGGAACTCTACACATCCTTCTTCCAAACAATGGACTGCCCCCTTCCACTTCTCGGTTAATTCGCGCGGTAGCCAGTCAGCTGGGAGTCGCTCTGGATCGTGAAATTATCAATCGAGAGAGAGAAGCCATTCGAATTGAAATGGAACGAGAACACTTGAAAAGTAATTTATTACGAAGCGTGTCTCATGATTTACGTACACCATTAACTGGAATTGTTGGCGCAAGTAGTTTCCTGCTTGAGCGAGGCAAGTCTCTCTCATTAGAAGATCGTCAAGAACTCATAAAAGATATTAAAGATCAATCGGTTTGGTTAACGACTCTTGTAGAAAATATGCTGAATATGGCTCGTATTGACAACGGTACTTTACAAGTCAAAAAGCAATTAGAAGTCATTGATGATGTTATTAATGAAGCAGTCTCTTTGACCGTTCGATTGGATGAACGCCATTTTTCTGTATCTCAACCCGATGAACTTCTTGTCATACCGATGGATGGAAAAGCAATCGTTCAAGTATTACTCAATCTACTTAATAATGCAGTCACGCATACCTCCAAGGGGAGTGATATACGGCTTAGCATTGTTCCAAGTCAAACATCGATTGATTTCATTCTCGATGATGCTGGAACTGGCATCGATCCCAAAATCAAGCACAACTTATTTGAAGCCTTTATAACCAGCGGAAAAATTGGCGCTGATGGCAAACGCGGAATTGGATTAGGCTTGGTGATATGCAAAACGCTAGTGGAAGCCCATGGAGGAACGATCCGGGCTTCATCTTCCCCATTAGGGGGTGCTCGCTTTGAATTTACTTTACCCCGATAGGAGATGGAACCATGGCTCAAACATCCATATTAATCGTAGAAGATGATAAGTATATATCCTCATTAATTCAAATGTTCTTAAAAGATGAGGGTTATAAATCCTATTTAGCGGCCAGCGGGAAAGAAGCGTTGGCTTTGTTTTATGCGAACTCTCCTGATGTTGTATTGCTGGATTTAGGATTACCTGATTTAGATGGCATGGAAATCATTTCTTCTCTTCGCGAAAAATCCCAAATCCCTATTTTAGTAGTCTCTGCACGGGAGGAAGAACTCGATAAAATCAATGCATTAGATGCTGGTGCGGATGATTTTATCACAAAACCTTTTTTTATGGGTGAGTTACTCGCAAGAATTCGAGTCGCAGAGCGAAAACTACGATCCATTCCGCAATCCGACAGCAATGATTTTCGGTGCGAGGATCTAAATGTATCCTGGTCCAATGGAATCGTCTCTTTAGGAGAGAAAGAAATTCATCTTACCCCCACTGAATTTAAACTATTGAAACTCTTAATCGAAAATCGCGGGAAAGTCCTAACTCACAATTTCATTATTCACCATGTTTGGGGATTTGGCGAATCCAATGATGCTCAAAGTTTAAGAGTCTTTATGGCTAGTCTGCGTCGCAAAATTGAACTTGATCCAGCGAAACCCCATTTTATCCTTACCCAAGTTGGGGTAGGATACAGGTTTATCAATCAAGGTTAATATGACCATGGACAATAAAATCCCCCTACCGTTTGAGTGGTAGGGGGATTCTTATAATATAATGGTTTATCGTGCTTGTTTTACTTCAACCCAAGCATCGTCAATAAGTCGCTTGGCTGCGGGATCAAAACGATAAATTTCATCATTGAGTCCCACTTGAATTCGATAAGCATGAGCATAATCTGAAAATTCATTGGTTAATAAATCAGTATAAACGGCCTCTAAAGGAGAGCTATAGCCGACATATAGACTATTCGTCTTGGCATTTTCAGGACGCAATATGAAATTAATAAATTCATAAGCATGATCAAGTTGAGGAGCATCTTTATGAAGAATCATTCCATCGACCCAAATATCGGTTCCTACGGTAGGTTTATAAAAACTTAATGCCGAGTTTTCGCTCATGGCATAGACAGCGTCTCCCGAATACATATAGGCAAGATCATAACGATTTGCGGGACTGCCACTGGTGGAGGTTGCCGCCATGTCTTCAATGACCGTTTCGACCACATAAGACAAAGAACTTCCCAACGTTTGCTTTTGGTTAATCAGCCATTGTTTGGCTTCTTGAATTTCTGAAGCTGTAGTGGTATTGATGGAATATCCTAATTGTTTCAAAGCAGGGGTGAAGGCATCCCGCGAAGTATCATAATAAGCATAATCACGACCGGTAACTTTATTGGAAAAAATGTCCCATTGTTGGTCCTCTAACTCATCCAGCGTTACAGTCGTTGTGTCATAAACAATCCCGACACTTCCCCAGAAATAAGGAACGGCATAGGTCAGATAATCGAATCCCGTTTTTTGCTCAGTTCCGGTCGCTAACTTATCTAAAACAACTTGTAAATCGCTAGCAAGTTGAGGGACACTTTCTTCTTGGTCACTCGGTTGCACGGCAGTTACACGAGTCCAATCAATCGGTTGAATATAGTCTTCTTGAGCTAATTGTTCAATCCCATAGTCGGAAGGAACAATAATGTCAAAGACCTCTCCACTCTTCAACTTTGCAATCGCTTCCTCGTTGCTTCCATAGGTAGTATAACTCACACAAACATTGTATTCTTCTTCAAATGCTTGTAATAAAGCGGGGTCAATGTAAGAACCCCAATTAAAGATTTTGAGTTGATCTTTGCCAATGCATTGAATCAATTCAACCACTCCACAGCTGGAGGTGGGAACGGCAAGGCCAAGACTAATAGTAGCAGCGAGTAGTTTGACAATTGGTTTCATTTATTTTATCCTCGATTCCTTTCTAATTTCATCTGGCTTGCCAGAGGATAGGGGTTTTAAAATCCCTAAAAAAAGACGTAAAACGATTTGAGAAAATCATTTTACGAGGAACATTATAACGCGTTTTTTTCAAATTGCAATAACGAATTTTTTAAATGAAAAACAAAATAGATTAACGTCAACTAGGTTCATGAAAAAGCCTTTATTTTACAGGGTTTTTATTTATTAATCACCATTAGATCCTTGCATTATTACTAAGTGTATTTTACACAAATGATATCAAGAAATGGATAATGCTATCGAGAAGTATCCTCAAAGATACCATATCCTGGATTAAATAGTCCGACATTCAAAATTCCGATCATCTTAATATGCTGATTGAACATATGAAATACAATCATAGTAATCTTGAAATAAATAATGTCGAATCCTTTTTTTAAAGCGATTATCCTATGTAAGGAAAGCCTCGAAAAGGAACTGTAGGAATCTTTAGGAGAGAAAAAACTGTATATAATTTACTAAAAATAGTGAAGTAAGAAACATATTGACATTATAGATGACAGGAAAGATGCCTAGTTGAATCAAGAAGTAAACGTTTAATGAGGATGCTTCTGCTTAACTAGAGAAGATTCTTAGATTTCATTGTAATACGAAACAAATCATTCCGATGATTCGAGGAAACCATTAAAAAAAATGGGGCGAACCCATTTTATGCATTTTGGAAAATTTCTTGTGCTCGCTGAGTCAAAGTGATAATCATGCAATTTCCATTAGTTAGTGGTGAATCCGTGTAGACTGATAGCAACGCCTGAAGGAAAACCTCACCATCAAAATTGGGGTCCTCTTTAATAGCTTGAATTACCTCTGCAACTTCTTGACTTCCTTGAAGTTCGATAATAATGGCCAATCCGGTGAGTCCTTTGGTTGCTGTAAATATCGCCTTGACCCCTGCTTGTTTAGTCTGCGCATCAACTTCACCAATCTTTTGCCATTGATACCCCTCAAGAACAAAGGCTTGTTCAATCGCTCCAATTTTGCTTGAGCAGGCAGAGATACCAAACATCATCACTAATGAAAAAAAGATTGCTACTATCTTGTGTTTCATCTTCTTCTCCCTTTCAAACGAGTATAGAACAATTTTATCAAGAAAAAGAATTAATTACAATAAACACAATATTAAATGTGTTGAGCATTTTTTTGTATTGTGCAATTGAGACTTGCACGATTCCCCACCACACGGATTCGATAGAACCCCGCTTGTAAAGGTGGCGTAATTCCTTGACAAGACGATTCTCCCATAAGAATCCATTCTTCACGGTGAATGAGCACGAGTTTGGCTTCTCCTTCTTGAATCTCGATCTGAAATTCCAGTTGCACTCCATCGTTGACTTTCACCCATGCTATCGTTTGGATTCCATGAAATCTTCGAATTTTTGCCAGCACCTTCTTGTTCCATCGAGTAACAACAAAAACAAGGGCACGTTTTCGGTTCCACCATTTGGTATAATACTTTTCATACCCATTCATTCTCCTTCATTCCTCCTTTTTTGCCACAACAACAAGCGAGAAGGAAGATAGGCGATGATAAGGAGAACCATCAAATCCTCCAAAACATTGGATGTCCGAAAAACCTATATGCTGAAGGAATCCCACAAGTTGCTGGGATGAGAGGGGCATAAGAATGGTTTCGGCTTCATAACGTTCCTTTTGATATGTTAAGACTGTTTGAAAAACGATAGTATCACTCTCATGCCGATACAAACGTTCAAATCTCCGCCCATTCATTTCAATGGTTGGTAACGATTCGATTTTCTTATCAAGAATACGATCATAATTAACAATCTGAAGAATGAGCGTTCCGTTCTCTTCGAGTGCATGATAAATTCGTCGAAATAAATGGCGCACGGACGATTCATCCGAAAGATGCACCAATGTATTTCCAATACAAAAAATTCCTTGATAGCGAAGAGTACTATCAAAATTAAGCAAATCTGAAACATAGAAATTTGCATCAATATGTGGATGTTTTTTCTTTGCTTCAGTTATCATATTGGCATCAAGATCCAATCCTTTGGTAGAATATCCTAAAGCCGATAACTCGGCAACATATCCCCCTGTTGCGCATCCCAAATCCAGCAGTATGCCTTTGGCAAAGTGTTGCTGAAGAAAAGTAACAGTCTTTTCATTGACTGGAAAAATCGCATCATAATGTGACGCAAAGTTCGAGTATAATTCCATAGCTTTTCCTCCTTGGCTTATGAATCCTACCATCAAGCTTCTTCTCTCTCAAAGCATACCATGATTCTTGTAATTACAAAACCATTCTCAGCGAATAGTGTTGATCTCTGTGAAGTCATATTGTTGTTTCTTGATGATTGTTTTACTTTCCTTTCAAAAAAAGGTAAAATAGGAACATCCCTGTAAAAAGGGAAATCGGGTTCATGAATCGACAAACATAACCCCCCATAATTAAAAGGAGAATAATACGATGGCAAAACGCCCCGATGGTTTTTATGTGCGTGAGATCAATCCTTACCAAAAACTAGTTCCGCACATTATGCCCAAACGCTATGATGCAATGAATATGACAACCGTGGATATTCCATGGGCACCAGTCTTACAGTTTATGGAAGAGCAACGCACCCATAACAATGATCCCTATACCTATATGGATGTGTTAGTTGCATCCTTAGTTCGCCTCTTCGCCATGCGCCCTTCGCTCAACCGCTTTGTGATGAACAAAAAAATCTACCAACATCATGACATCGCAGTTGCGTTTGTGGTTAAAAAGAAACTCAATGACGAAAGCGAGGATACGACCGTCAAACTCCATTTCAAAGGCAACGAAACCATTAGTGAAGTTCGCACCATTCTCAATAAAGCAATCCGCGAAAATACAGGAGATGATGTGTATAATGAGGCCGATAAATTAGCGAATTTCCTTTCGGCTGCTCCTCATTGGCTTATTTCACTTGCGGTCAGTTTTTTGGGTTTTCTTGACCGCCACAATTGGTTACCCGCTAGTATTATAGAAATCAGTCCCTTTCACAATAGCATGTTCTTAACTTTTTTAAAGTCGATTAATGGCGATGCATTATACCATCATTGCTATGAATTTGGAACAACGGGGATCTTCCTGGGATTCGGAAAAGATCGCGATGAAATGGTCGTTGTAAGAGAAGATCCAAAGGCGGAAAGAATGATGAAAGTAGGGGTTGTTGTGGATGAGCGATTTTGTGATGGTCTCTACTTTGTTAATAGCATGCGCCTTTGGAAGAAAATTCTTCTAAATCCCGCTTCCCTGCTGGAATCTTATACTCCAAAAGAATGAAAAAGAGACCTTTCGGTCTCTTTTTTTAGGAGAAAACAACAATGGTTTTGTTGACAAAATTGTATGCTTAGACGTTCGGATTTTTCACCAAAAGCGCAAATCCTTGGCCACCACCCACGCACATCGTTACAATGCCATACCGGAGATGGTTCTTGCGCATATGATAAGCAATTTTAGTGGTTAAGATGGCGCCTGTAGCTCCTACTGGATGCCCAAGTGAAATACCTGATCCATTAGGATTAATGCGATCCATATAAGGTTCAAGACCTAACTCTTTGATGACGGCTAATGCTTGAGAAGCAAAAGCTTCATTCAGCTCCCATACATCAATATCTGCAACAGTCAGTCCTGTTTTTGCCAACAATTTCTGAACGGCTGGAACTGGACCAATCCCCATCACTAAGGGATCCACTCCCGCGGCAGTGAACCCAACGATTTCAAGCAATGGTTTTTTCCCTAGTTGCGCAAGTTTCTCTTCAGATACAACCAAAACTGCAGCAGCACAATCATTAATTGTTGAGGAGTTTCCTGCTGTGACTATGCCATCCTTCTTGAAAGTTGGACGTAGTTTTGCTAAGGTTTCTAATGTCGTTTCAGGCTTAAACCCTTCATCTTTGGCAAGCGTATATTCCTTCCCTTTTGATGTGTAGGTAAATGGAACAATTTGCTCATCAAATTCATGATTAGCCCATGCCTTTGTAGCATTTTGTTGGCTACGAACTGCAAATGCATCAATTTCTTCACGAGTCATATGATGACGCTCCGCCAAACGTTCGGCGGTCATCCCCATACCCACTAGGAGATCCGTCAATAAATCACTTAAGACACCATCCCCCATACGATATCCATAACGTGCTTGACGCAACGCATAGGGCGTATTACTCATGCTGTCCATACCTACTGCCACAACGATCTCAGCTTCACCAGCCATAATGGAAGTTGCTGCCATCGCAATCGCTTTCGATCCTGAGGCACAATTCATGTTAATGGTATATGCCGGAACCTCTATAGGCATTCCTGCACTGAGCCACGCTTCACGACCTGGGTTTCCCTTATCATCGGTTTGAATAATATTCCCAACAACAACTTCATCAACTTCATTGGGATTGATCCCAGTCCGTTGAACAAGCTCTTTAATTACTGTGGCTCCAAGATCACGAGCTAATTGATTGCGATAAAATCCTCCAAATGCTCCGACTGGAAGACGGACTCCATCCACAATGTAAACTTTCTTCATAGACATTCCTCTTTTCTATTGAAAACTATTTTAAGCTAAGACAAGTAACCCAAAGGTCGTAATGATGAATGAGACGATGAGAGCTACAACAAGGTAACCCATAATATCGCGTGCTTTCAATTTGGCAACCGCGAGAGTCGGAAGTGCCCAGAATGGTTGAATTAAATTGGTCCAAGCATCCCCATATGAAATAGCCATAACAGTTTTCGCGGGTTCGACCCCTAAAGAATCGCCAGCCACCATCATGATAGGTCCTTGAACAGCCCATTGACCACCACCAGAAGGAATAAAGAAATTAACAATTCCAGCAGAAAGATAGGTGAAATATGGGAAAGTTTTAACGGTTGAAATGGCGACAAAGGCATTCGAAAGTACACTCGCTAAACTGACGCCACTTCCATTGGTCCCAATCATCATACCCATAATCCCAGCATAGAATGGGAACTGTAACATAACGCCAGCCACTGAGTGAATAGACGCAGCAATCGCTTTCACATAATTGATTAAATTTGGCCCATGTAACAAAACACCAACCATAAGAAGAATGAAGTTCGTAATATTAATGTTGAGATCAAATCCCTTTGTTGCAAAATGGTAGATAATGTAAGCAAATCCAAGAACAACAATAATTGCCCAAACAATTTTCGAGTTTTCAATTCGTTCGGCAGGAGTCATTTCTTTGAAGGAAAGTTTCTTTTCTTCGATTGCAACTTCGGCAAGAATTGCTGGATCGACTTCAAAAGTTTCTTCTGCTTTTGGATGCATTTTGACTGCGACAAATGGCATAATAATCGCAAACAACGCACAAATCACCAAGTTGTAAGGTGAGAAGATGGTTTGAGTAATTGGAATAAGATCGGCAGCCACGAAAACTGATGGAGCAATCTTATTTAATGCACCCGCCAAAGCGACCTGTAAGGTAATGGAACCCCCAATACCACCTTGGGTAATACAAATTCCAGAATAGCTCATTGCAATAAGTAATCGATAGTCGACACCTTTTACTTCTCTTGCAATTTCCCGAGCAAGCATAGCTCCAAGTACTAATGCGATTCCCCAGTTGATCCAAAATGCAACAGCAGAGAAAATCGTAATGATGAAGGCAGCACGCAAGGGTGTTTTACAGGATTTGGCGATTTTTTTTACTAATTTGTCGAATGGTTTGGAACGTGCCATAGTGCTACCAAGCAACACAACCAGTGCCATTTGAGTAGAGAACGCTAACAAAGCCCAGAAACCATCGCCCCAGAAGCGAATCATCTGAACGGGTCCTAACCCTGTGGCAAGCATCGCACCGACAAAGACTACAACTGTGAGGATTGCGGCGAAGAGGAACGCATCAGGTAAATAACGTTCCATGAATCTCGTACAAGCACTTGATAATTTACGAATCATGATTTTTCCTCCTATTCAAGTGTTAGAAAGCGTACGACTTTAGATTAGGGCTAATGATGAACTCGGCTTCCGTTTGTGCTTTAACCATTTCTATGGTAGCATCTGGTCCAATTTCCGTTAAAACCAAGCCCTTTTCTGTCACTTTAAAAACGGCGAGTTCCGTGACGATTAAATCAACTTCTTTGACAGCAGTGAGAGGCAACGTACATTTCTTTAAAATCTTGGTGGTTCCTGATTGCGAGTGAGTCATCGCAACAATGACTTTTTTCGCACCAATCACCAAATCCATAGCTCCTCCCATACCCGGAACCATCTTGCCTGGAATTTTCCAGTTTGCAAGATTTCCTTCTTGGTCGACTTGTAGGGCTCCTAAGATAGTTACATCAACATGTCCGCCACGAATGAGAGCAAAAGACATCGCACTATCAAAATATGAAGCCCCTTGAAAGATTGTGGCTGGTTGTGCTCCTGAATTAACAATATCAGGATCAATTTGTCCTGGTTTGGGGGATGGTCCCATTCCTAGAACACCGTTTTCCGAGTCAAAAATAACATGAATGTTGCTCGGAACAAATTCGGAGACTAAATTTGGAACACCAAATCCAAGATTTACAACATCGCCTTCTTGTAATTCTTGGGCTGCGCGTCGCGCAATAATTTCTCTTGGATCCATTATTTCGCCTCCTCTACCACAATATAATCGACAAGAATTCCCGGAGTCATCACCAAATGGGGATCAATTTCGCCGGTTTTAACCAATTTCTGAGCTTGACATATGACGACATCAGCAGCCATAGCTACGATTGGATTAAAGTTCCGCGTCGTGGCATTATAGAAGACATTTCCACTTTCATCGACAAGGGTTCCACGAATAAGGGCTACATCGGCTCGTAATGCTTTTTCAAGCACGTACTCCCGACCATCTATTACTCGCGTTTCTTTTCCATTAGCTACTTCGGTTCCAACTCCCGTAGGTGTATAGAATCCCCCTAATCCTGAACCTCCACAGCGAATTCGCTCCGCCAACGTTCCTTGAGGAACCAACTCAACTTCAGTTTCCCCCGCATTCATTTGACGTCCGACTTCGGGATAAAGACCAATGTGAGAAGCAATAACTTTTTTAACTTGGTGGTTACCAACCAACTTTCCTACTCCAAATCCCTCTTTTGCAGTGTCATTAACAATCAAAGTAAGACCTTTCACATCGCTTTGTGAAAGGCGATCAATGATTTGATTTGCGGCACCTACTCCAAGAAACCCTGAAGTCATAAGACTCGAATCACTGCGAATGAGTTGAATGGCTTCTTCCATCGAAATTACTTTTGCCAACGATTATCTTCCTTTCTTTCTAGAAAAAGTGCGTACAATAAAAAGACCATATGGATGGGTATGAATCTATTTTTGTCTCGTCTTTGTTTTACATTGCCATTATATGTGCTGGAAACATGAAAGTAAAGCAACAAAATTGAATTAATCACCTTATAATAGGTAGTTTTTCAATATACTATAAGAAAAACAGCAATATCGTACAGGCATATTGCTGTTTATTACTTACCTATCATGTTTTGTTATAATATATTGCTAACTTTTATAGATGCTCACTTATTTTGATGAAATTTACGATACTGTTTGGGTGAAACGCCTTCCTGTTTTCGGAATGTTCGCGAAAAATACTCCAGCGTTGAAAATCCACAATGATTGGCGATCTCAGTAATAGACTCTTCACCATATTCCAACATGTGGCGAGCCTTGGAAATGCGGGCCATCGTGAGAAACTCAATTGGAGTTTGACCTTTGGCTTTAGCAAACATTCGAATAAAATGAAATTTACTGAGAGCGAATCGAGAAGAGATCATATCGATGGTAAGAGGTTGATCACAATTTGCGGTTATATACCGGCATACCTCTTCAACTTTAAGAAACCGATTATAATTGATTTGCAATTCTTTCTTGGTTTTTACACAAGCTCGAATCAATGTTGCAACGGTTATATATGCAAGCGAATCCACCATTTGAGGGTTTTTACGATTAAGACGTCTCATTTCCATTTTATACAATCTAACCAAGGATTTTATTTCTTCGGTCGTTTCAAACGAAGTAAAATGCTGCAATTGATTTAAATGAATGTCTGGCATAGTGTCAACAACATGTTCGAAAAATTCCTTTTCTATAACGAGCCTAGTATAAGCTACACCATGAATATCATATGCCAATCCATGCGGATGCTTCGATGGAAAGAAATAAATATTATTCGGCTTAGCAAAAAAACAATTCTCTCCCTCTCTAACGCCAGGCAAATCGGTGATTGGGGACATGAATTGATATTCTTCGTGGCTATGAATATAAGCTTGGTTCAAATAATTGTTTGAAAGAGTTTGAACACTAACCAAAAACTTTTCTGTTCCATAATGATATTTATAGATGTTCTCATTGGTGGGAGTATAATCGTTAGCGCGAAAATCTTGCATATGAATCACTCCTCATAATTCGCAATAAATTCACATTTCACTATTATCATACACCACAGGGCTTCATTCTGGCTACTATATTTGATAAATACAGGAGGGCCTCACTTAATAACCAGTGGGTTATCAAGACGACGATTGCGGTAATATAAGACAATATCCACAAGCACCATAAAGAAATTTAGAACATAAAAGAAAATGACATAATTAAGATTTCCAGCAACAAACTTACTGGCAATTCCTGCAGCATATCCCAACCAAATACAATACAGAAAAAAGATGCTCTTCCCTTTAGTTGTGCGTGTTCGATATGATTTAGCAATTGACAAAGGCCATGATAGTCCAAAACTTACCACCATTAATACTTCTAATACTTCTGCCATTTTTAATCTCCCTTTCAATTATCTAATCCTATCATAGTAGATGCTCATCCATTCAGCAAGCACATCCGTTGCTATATCCTCCAGGGAATGTTTAAATAGATATACTATGATGAAAAAGGAGGATCCTCCGTGCTTGCTTTGGTACTTAAGAAACAAAAAACAAAAAAGTATGTTCGAATGAACCTTGGTTTCTTCTTGTTCTTTCTCATACTCTATACCTGGATTGATTCGTTCAATATGAGTTATTCAACTATGGAAGAAACATATGGTCTTGGCCTAGTGATAGCCAACATTGGTCTCAACTTGTTGATGGCATTGCTTAGTACAGCGATGATGGGTCTCACCGCTGCTCAATTTGATTTTTCGGGGAAACAAAGTGCAGGATCGAATCTTTCCTTTGCTTCCGTGCTGCTAGGGATTTTAACCTATGGTTGTACCCCTTGTGTAATTTCTTTTTTCACCGCCATTGGTATTTCGTTCTCTGTAGCAGTATTGCCACTAGCTGGATTCCCCTATAAACTAATTTCTTTTGGATTACTAATAATCGGAATCACATGGGTCATTGTATCCATCCGTCGTACTGTCTGCACAATCCCTCCCCAAGAATAGTGCCTCGCTCCATGCAATCGAATGGACCTTCCTGTTGTGGGAAGGTTTTTTTGAATCCCCATTTATTGGCATTGTAAAAAACACATCTTTCAATATTATCTTGTAATATATTTCACAAACTTGTATAATAGCAAACATGGAGGTGCTTCAAATGAGCAAACGTCAAGTGATGATTGTGACAGGTGCGGGGAGCGGAATTGGACGCGCTACCGCCTATCGTCTCTTTCAAGATGGTTATGCCGTCGTATGTGCAGATTATAACGAAAAAGCCGCCAAAGAGACCGCGGATGAAATTGTTCGCAGACGAGGAGAAGCAGTTGCCTTTCGTTGTGATGTATCAAAACATGAACAAGTAGAAACCTTAGTGAATTTTACTGTTGATACCTTTGGTTCATTGAATGGCATTGTCAACAATGCTGGAATAGGTCTTGTCAAACCTTTCCTAGAAATGGATCCTGAATCCTACCATAAAGTGATCGATGTCGATCAACATGGCGTATATTATGGCATGTATTATACGGCCCGAAAAATGGTTGAGCTTAAAGAAAAAGGGACAATTATCAATGTCGCCTCCATTTATGGATTTAATGTTGCCGCCGGGTCTTTTAACTATCACGCAGCCAAAGCAGCGGTTGTGATTATGACAAAATCAGGTGGACTTGAATTGGCACCCTATGACATTCGAGTCGTTGGAGTTGCGCCAGGATTCATCAACACTCCCATTTTGGGCAATGATCAAAATTTTAAAGATATGCTTGCAAAACAACACATGCGTGGTCGACTTATTCAACCAGAGGATGTCGCTGAAACGATCGCATTTCTCGCTTCCCCCAGTGCATGGGCAATTAACGGAACCATCGTTCCAGTGGATGACGGTTTCTTAGCATTTAAATAAATTCAATAAAAGCCAAGGAGAGTATTATACATCCTTGGCTTTTTGGTGCTAATCACTTATCAAATTGATGATCATGAGTTTTGCTAGGTGCGAATTCACACCATATTTATCTACTTAAATTAAAGACAACATTACTCTTTACCGGTAGTACGATATTAAACAAATAGTTTGTTAATAAATCGTAACCAACAAATGCTCCATATATAAGATCTGCGCATGCAAAATTGATTTTTCAATGTTTAATGACAAATTTATTTTGTGTAGAAGCCATACAATTTGTAGCCTCCGGAAAAGGCCTATATAAAAAGTCAAATTAACGAATTTGATTGCCTATATTAATAGAGCGACTCTCTTTTAGGCTAATAAACGTACCTCTTCGATTATTTGTTTTGAAAAGTATCACAAAAAACCCTATCTACTCAACCCATCAATACCAGACATCGCTTTTCAATCAATTCTGAGAAGGACGTTTTTAAATTATCTGGTAGATATGATTCCATACACATTGACTGAAGCATCTTCATTTGGGCAACCATTTGATTTATCATTTTTTGGGCTGTATTTTTGGCAATGCCTATATTCTCAGCAAAGCTGAAAAAATCATTTTTTCGAATATTCGTTTTTTTGCCGTTCATCGCTAAAGCAAAATCATCTTCATCTTCAGGCATATTTACTTTTATAGGTAGAAGGTCATAAGCCGCAGACAGCACATATTGCATGCTTGCTACTTCCGTTTCAATCAATGAAAAATTCTTCAGATGCATATCTGAGTTCCCTGTGATATAGAAAAATACAACGCGAAAAAAAAGCTCTGACAAATCGAGTTTGCTTCTTTCAGAAAATCGTTTTATGATTTTTCCGCACTGTTCGTAGGATCCGTGATATTTATCCCGTGTTAATCTATAATCCAGTTGACAGAAATCTTCCATTGCGAGTTTTTCTACGCAGTCTTTGTAAAAGACACGATCAATCCTCTTCGTGATATACGAGTATGTATTTCCATTTTGGATAAGTGCATGAGGAACCGTAGCAATACCAACAGCATCCGCCATCCCCATCACTAGATGTTCGGATTCTGGTAATGCCTCAAATTGATCCACCTGAGGTTTTAGAATATATCCAGTAGGGTAGTTTACCAAAGTGAGTCTTGGTGTGTCTCCTTCTGAAAGCAAATGTAACGACAACTTCTTTTGAACACCAGGAACGGTGTACCCTTTCCCAATGTTCACAGCGACGAGCGTCTCCAATGTGCTGTCATCAATCTTTATTTGGGGTATCTGCGTAGTTCCAAAAAAATTACGGATGCAGCTCTTGTGCCAGCCGGATTCGTTCTCCGTACGTAATGGTTTTCCACAGCATAAACATTTCATAGGCGATTCTCCTTGATGGTGACGTTTCCTATCGGGTCCTTGCAAGCGACAAGTAATAT
>CAZVZF010000002.1:0-30699 GCA_964631095.1 uncultured Eubacteriales bacterium | reverse complement strand
ACTACGGTCTTTGGCATGAATCAATTTTCCCTCCTTCTGAAGCTTTTCACCTATTTATTATAAGTGAATAGAAAAGATAAATCAAGTGTAAAAATCGAGTTTTTTAATAATCTGTCAAGGAAGCCATTCCTTGAATCAATTTTGGGCCACTAGATGTTCCAATTCGAGTTGCGCCAGCTGCCACTAATTTCACCATATCTTCAAAAGAACGTACACCGCCAGATGCCTTCACCCCAATATTGGGGCCAACAGTTCTTCGCATTAAGGCAACATCATCGACTGTTGCTCCACCACCAGCAAATCCAGTAGAAGTCTTAACAAAATTGGCACCTGCTTGAACCGCCAACCTACATGCCCGAATTTTTTCTTCGTCTGTCAAAAGGCAAGTTTCGATAATAACTTTTACCAATCGTCCTGTAGCATTTTCAACAACTTTCTTTATGTCTTGAAGAACATAGTCATCTTCATGATCTTTTAACCGTGAAATATTGATAACCATATCAATTTCATCGGCTCCATCTTGGATGGCTTTTAAAGTTTCAAATCCTTTTGCTTCTGTGGAAGTTGCCCCAAGAGGAAACCCAATTACAGTACACACCTTTACCTTTGAACCACGTAATGCCTCGGCACAATCGCTAACAAACCCTGGATTTACACACACTGACCAAAACTGGTGGGCTTTGGCCTCTTCGCACAGGCGCATAATTTCATTTTTCCGAACGTCTGGTTTGAGCGCAGTATGGTCAATCATTTGATGATAAGCTTGCATGATTATATCTCCTTCCTCTTTGATTCTATTATACCATGACTAATTGGAGCATCACCATGAAGAAGATGAATCTCTTGAAAGGTGTTTTTCCATGTTTCAAGACCAGGAAACTCGATCTTCAAGTAATTTGTGGTATGACCCGAACAGTTTTTTGTCTGTTTGTCGAATGTTTCGACAAGAACAGAAAGGGTTTGTCCTTCAAAACTCCGAGCATACAAACGCTCGAGTTCATTCGAAAGAGCAAGCAAATGGTGAACCCTTTCTTTTTTTATTTCATCGGCGATAGGATTCATTTTGGCAGCTAAGGTACCATTGCGAGGGGAAAATGGGAAAACATGTAATTTCGAAAACTTTGCGTGCTCAATCAGTTGAATTGTTTCACCAAATTCAATCTCAGATTCCCCCGGAAAACCGACAATTACATCCGTTGTAATCGAAATATTAGGTATAAAATTTCGCAATCGATCAATCACATCCAAAAATTCTTTGCTCGTGTAATGACGATGCATGCGTTTTAGTACAGAATTACTTCCCGATTGCAACGGAATGTGTAAATGGTTGACGATTGTGGGGTTTTTTTGCATCAATTCAATGAACTCTGGAGTAATTTCGCTTGCCTCAATCGATGAAATTCTTAGCCGTTTTAAAGAAGGAACTTCGCTTAAGATATCAGTCAATAAATTAGTGAAATCATAGTGATCAAAATCTTGGCCATAACCAGCAGTATGAATACCCGTTAATACAATTTCTTTAAACCCTGCATCCACCAAGCGCTTCGCTTCTTCAATTACTTCTCTCGCGGGGCGAGAACGCATCGGCCCTCGTGATTGAGGTATTATGCAATAACTGCACCAATTATTGCATCCATCCTGAATTTTCAAATAAGCTCGCGTAATGTCATGGTAACTAGTCACCTTTAATGGCTCATAGTTTGTTAGTAACTGACGTTTATCTATCCGAATAATCGGCCGTTTCGTAGATAAGTATTCTTGGATGAGAAAAGGCAAACTTGCCCGATGATTCGTACCAATAACAATGCTCACTCCTGGTATTTTTGAGATGATTTCACCCGCTAATTGGGCGTAGCAACCAACAACACAATGTATAGCTTGAGGATATTTCCGAATATTTCTTCTAATTATTTGACGTGATTTTGCATCACTTACTCCAGTTACTGTGCAAGGAATCACAATAATTACATCGGGTATTTGCCCCTGTTTTGCCTCATAAAATCCCTCATAATCCAATGCTTGAGCCATCGCCTCTGATTCATAGGAATTTACTTTACATCCTAATGTATCAAAATAATATGAGAGTTTCATTGAACCACCTCACGATAGTAGGAATCGCCTAGAAAAGAAAACCATGATAAAAGGGAAATAGCTGCAGTTTCACTTCGAAGAATTCTTCTGCCTAACGAGATACTTTTCCATCCTTTTTCTTGAAGAAAATTCAGTTCATTTTGGCTAAATCCGCCCTCTGGACCAATTACCAATGAAATAGAATTTGGCATTTTTTTCTGACAATAATCCCATAATTCGCTTGTCCCCATACTCCACTTGTTTTCATCAGCAACAAAATTCCACTCCCCTAGATATGCAACCAATGAATCCAAAGAAGTAATTGGAGTAATTTCTGGTATTTTATTCCTTCTAGATTGTTCGGATGCTTCTTTAAGAATTCGATTCCATCGAATCAATTTAGATGAATTATCATTATTGAGAAGTTTTACAATGGAGCGGTCGGCTTGGTAAGGAACAATTCTCGATACCCCCAGTTCAGTGGCTTTTTGCAACACAAGCTCAAACTTATCATTTTTGGGGATTCCATAAATCAAGGTTATTTCAAAAGGTAATTCATTACTATTTTGAAGTTTTCTATCAATTGTAGCAAATGGAATGTCTCGTTCGTATTGAAGCACACAAAGATACTGAGTTCCTTCGTGAACACAAACAACTTTATCCCCATTTTTTGCTCGTATAACATTCAATATATGATGAATATCCATTGGAGAAAAAGAAAATCTATTACCAACTAGTTTAACATTAAAGTAATATTGCATAGGCCCACCTCGCGATACGATTATACAGAAAAACTTGAAAGATTTCTAGGAAGAAAGATGTATTCAATAAACTCGTGACGATTTTCGCCTTTTCTGACAAGCATTTGAGATTCAATGCCCCGAAGCTGAATATCATTATCCAAATATTGACATTCAAGCGTAACACCTAAATGTTTCTTTGATGAATCAGTAATATTCTCAAGCGGAAATGAAAAACCATTTGAAGCACAATATATACGAACACAAGGGTAACTAGTTCTTACAATCATTTCCATTTTTTGATTAGTCAATCGAATTTTCCGATCGTTAGCATCAAAGAAAAATGTGTGATCAAGATCTCCTTTTCCACTATAGCTAAAATATGAAAGAATATCATTAAGAGATGCTTTATTAGCTTCATTGAACAAAAGGAATTCTTCTCTCTCTAGAGTGGATGTGGAATGAATCTGCTTTGCGACATGAGTAATAGACGAAAGAATTTGATGATTAAGTATATTAGCATCCGAAAAGTTAAAATACATGTGACTAGTAGGATTAAAGAGTGCAAAATCATCTTTGAGTTTTATCCATGTTTCAAATCGCAAGGAGGGCTCATTCGATAATCGATACACTAAATAATAAACATTATTCCCGGGAATCCCTGTATCAGCCGGCAAGTTTTCATACCACATATATACTGAAATACTACTTTTAGTTATTTTTAGTTTATATTTTAGTTGTTTTGAATGAGAAGCTCTTGATCCACTATGCAAACATTCCCCGGGGCTTTCCTCTGGAAGTGAGAAGGATTCCCCATCAAAACTAATACTATTGGGTTTTATTCTTCCTGCCACTGGTGCGATATATGCTCCACAATAGCGATTATCATTAATGTATCCTTGATCATCTGCATAAGTTAAAATTAACGGGACTACATTACCTCCATATATATACTTGAGCGATTTGATAGTTCCACCCTTTGAAAGGATAACTACTTCAAGATATTGATTCTGTATCACTATTTCATCCCAGAACGGATGTTTGTTAATATAATAACTAAACATGTATAATGTCCTTTATCCATCGCATTAAATCAGAGTATCCATTGTTATGCTGACTAAATACAGCGCAATCCTCTAGCCCTTTTTCAAAGACAACAGCAACTTCTTGATATAACATTTCTTTTGAAAAATGCTTTATTGATGGGGTATATTTATTGATAATCTGATCTGCCCATTTTTTATGTATTTGCATTGCTTTCTTTTCTTCGTTATCTAGCGAGGCGCCCTTAATGTACTTCTCTACGATTTTTAGTTCACCAAGTAGTCTTCCTGGTAAAATAGCTAATCCCATAGCTTCAATTAATCCAATGTTCTCTTTCTTAATATGATGAACGTCTTCGTGAGGATGAAAAATTCCAAGAGGGTGTTCGTAATCTGTTCGATTGTTTCGTAAAATTAAATATACATGATAAGTATTGTTGCGTTTATTTACAATTGGAGCTATCGCATTGTGAATAATATTATCTGAGGAAGCAACAATTCCGTGTTCTTTATTAAAGTAGAGTTTCCATTCCGATAATATTTGTTTCGCGAAATATATTATTTCTTCTCTATTCTGTGACTCAAGTCGAATTGCTGTAAGTGGCCAATCAAGAATACTTACTGAAGTATCGTTTTTTTGTATACTAGAAATTACTGGCGCACTTTCAATTGGAAATGTCTTTCTTCCCCCTTGAAAATGATCATGATTTAATATTGAACCTCCGACAATCGGAAGGCCAGCATTGGAGCCAAGAAAATAATGAGGGAATAAATCTACAAAGTCAAACAATCTTCGAATTGTTAATTCATTAACATTCATGGGGACATGATTTTCTGAAAATACAATAATATGTTCTTGATAGTATTGATAGGGAGAATATTGCATATACCATCTTTCATTATTTAATAATAACGTAATAGTCCGTAAGTTAGCGCGAGAACTATTGAAGTCTAACCCTAAATAACCTTCATTCTCTTTACATAATTGACAAAGAGGATAATTTATTACATCACTATTACTTGTAAGCGCAATAGTATGAGGGTCTTTTTCAGGCTTAGCGAGATTGATGGTTAATTCAAGAGATATTGGCCTTTTTTTACTTGGATAGGTCCACGATAAATTACGGTCATTTCTCTCTTTTTTTACATAGTTAATGGCATAGCAGTACTGATAAAACCAATCGGTTGCTGCTTGGGGTGCTACAAAGTATTTTCCCCAAAAATCAAATTCGATATCGCTCGGATTTTTTGCGAAAATATTCATAATTTCATCATTTATCGAATCAATATCTTTGTTTTTATAGTTATAGTCTAATTTTTTATTGTTAGCTGCTCGAATGAGTTCTGTTAGAATTTTTTCTAAAGATTTATCATTGAAAAATTCAATATTGTCACTTGGCTTAGAAATGCGAAAGAATGCATACAAACGGTTGAGAAAGTATACCCGATCTCTTGGCTCGATTACTTCTGTGCGTATGGCATAATTAACCAAAGTATGAATCCATGATTCAACCATTCTCTATATCCTCCCATCTACCACTGCCATCAACTGGTTTTACGTGATAAATATAGGGCAACATCGCGTACTTAGAATGATATTTAGTTTGGATACTTTCAAGAGCGCTTTGCAACTTGTTTCTTGGGAAAAGCGCGATTACGCATCCACCAAAGCCAGCACCAGTAAGGCGTGCACCATAAGCCCCCGCACTCAAACACGAATCAACAATATCATCCAGTTCATTGCAAGAAACCTCATAGTCGAGTTTAAGAGAGTGGTGACAATTTGTCAATTGTATACCTGCAAGCCGATAATTACGTTCTGAAATTGCTTCAATAAAGCTAGAGGTTCGTTGAATTTCAGAGACTACATGACGAGCACGCTTAAAAAGAGTCTTTGGAAGTATGCTTTTGACACTTAACAAAACATCGTTCGATATGTCAGCTAGAGTGCGATAATTGGTCTGTAAGTGGTGATTAATCCACTGTAAACAATCTTGACACTCTTTAAAACGTTGATTATATTCAGATTTTTGTAACGACCTACGTTTCCTTGAATCAATCAAGATAAATTCAGTTTCATTATTTAAATTCAAGTCAACTTCTTCATGTTGTTGGGTTTCAGTATTTATCCTTAAAGCTTTGTTCTTTTTACATAAAGCTACAGCAAATTGATCCATAATTCCACAATGAACCCCAATATCCTTATTCTCAGCTTCATGTGCTAACAAGGCAATTTCTTTTTTGGATAAATGAATCTGCATTATGTCTAGAATAAGATGCAAAACCAATACTTCTAGCGCTGCAGAACTTGACAATCCAGCCCCAACGGGAAGATTCGACGAAAACCAAAAATTGATACCCTTGGGTACTATATAACCATGTCTTCTTAAGCAAGCAATCACTCCGTGAACATATGTAGTCCAATGATTTCGCAACATTGCCTCTTCAAGACTTTGTGGAGTAGCGGCTAATTGTTCAACCGCTTGTTGAGAGAAACAACAAAGTCGATCATCATTGCGAATGGATATTGCCCCGATAATTTCCATTGAAATTGCAAACGGCAAGACCTCTCCCCCATTATAATCCACATGCTCACCAATGAGGTTGACTCGTCCTGGTGCGCGATAAATGGCAGAAGGTGAAGCAAAAAAAACTTTATTAAATTCTTGCTCAATTTCTACTTTTGTCATGATAAATCTCCCAATCGCCGTACTTGAATTTGAAGTTTCTTTTGTCCCAAACGTTGATGAGAAACAATAATTTCTGCTTCTCCCTTGATTCCTATACTTCGAATATAAAATGCTGTGCTTCCTCCCAGAAGGGAAAGAGTACGAGGACCAATAATCTCGATTGGTCCAATTGTATTGATCTCAATAATATCATTGCAATAGACCATCTCTTCGTTGAATTCGTCCAAAGCCGATACTACAATTCTAAGGACATCATAGGTATTCTCTTCCCATAAATCATTACGTTCGGTCATCAAAGAAAGGGAAGTAAGATGGGAAAGACCATATTTCCGTTCAATGACAGGCTCTCCCTCTCGATATCCTATAAATCGAAAATAAGAGGGCCCCATATCTTTTCGCATATTTGAAAAATATTTTAAGAAAAGTAATTCCGCATCTTTGTATGATAAATGATAACGAAACATAACCCATGCTGCACGAATTTTATCTTGTATTCTTAATCCTTGTTGGCCGTGGGTCGCGATTCGCGATAATACTTTCTTTAAACGTGTCGCATCATTCGGATGGAATTCTTCTTGAGAATGAATTTGATCTCCTACAAAATCATCAATTACAATAGGCGGTTGGAACATGTGAGGGAAATGTTTACCATCTCGAGTAAAACGCGCAATAAACCGTTCGTTTCGGAACAAAGAAACCGCATCACAATTTGTAAAAGCATAAATTGGGGGTCGAGCCATTTGAGGGGAATCCCCAATAACAAGTGCAGATGAAAGTTCTAAATAAGGTCGTTGGGTTTGTTGAGAAGCATAAACAGCAGCAGCCAATTTCGGTAATCGAAACATATCCATTACTCCATGGTAGCATACATGGTCGCCACTCCCAAATTCGCGATGAGTATTATAATCTGCCATACACCACCCAATGCAACCACCTACTTCAGTTGCTTGATTAGTAGCATTAATAACCGTAGCATGGCGAAGAGCTTGAGAGACTCGAACATCGCTGTTATCATACCGTTTGACTGGAAACATGTGACCATTATGTTCAGTAATAAGATAGGGTGTCCCTTTTTTTACAATATGGGTTTTCTTTTCAATCCCTTTATTATGCCCATTATGTTTAAAGTCATTGTATGAATAGACATCTTCAAGGAGTTCAGAAAATGCAAAATTACGTACGCCGGAAGTTGGCCTCATTCCATCATAACGGCGAACAATTGCATTGGTTTCTGCATATAAATTATGATTATCTTCCGATTCATTAACTCGTACTCCCCAAATAACAACGGATGGATGATTGTATTGTGCTAATACCATTTCTTCGGTGTTCTTTAATAAGACGCGTTGCCACGCATCACTACCAATGTGCTGCCATCCTGGTATCTCGGTAAAAACTAATAGGCCAAGTTCGTCACAGGCTGACAAGAAATGCTTGCTTTGTGGATAATGACTTGTACGGATGATATTGACGCAGAGTTCTTGCTTTAAAATCTTAGCATCCAAATACTGCATGGATAAAGGCATAGCATAACCAACGTATGGATATGATTGGTGCCGATTCAATCCTCTTAATTTTATGAACTCATCGTTGAGAAAAAACCCTTGTTCATTAAAACGCACAATTCGAACACCAAATCGTTCAACAAGGTTATCAACTTCAACATTTTTGGCATTCCATAAAGTTGTTTCCAAGGTATAAAGATGTGGAGATTTTAGATTCCAAAGTTTTGGATTGGGAATATCGATAAGCACTTTCCCAGCCTGAATTCCTGTAAACAAAAAACTTTTAGAAAAAGCAATGGTTCCGTCCGAATCTTTAATGATGAAATCAAGCTTGCTTGCAGATTCCGCTTTGTTCATCGAAAACCGCAACTCGACCTTACCTGTAATTGTAAGAGGCGTAATTAACACACGTTCAAGATAAAGAGGATTTAAATGAAGCAATCGAACTTCGCGGTAAATACCTCCATAGGTCAAATAATCTACTACTCCGCCAAAAGGAGGTACATCCTCAACTTCTCGAGAATCCACTTTGATAAACAAATCGTTTTCTTCTCCATAATGGACATAAGGAGAAATATCCACCCGAAAAGGAGTATAGCCCCCACGGTGTTGTCCGACTAGAGTCCCATTAATGAAAATCTCACAGCTATGCATAACTCCATCGAATTCAAGAATAAGGATATTCCCTTGATCTGTTTGGTCAATCCATAACTTGCGACGATAACTCGAGATTATTTGGTAGTCATCTTCAGAAAACCCATTAAATGGCAAGACTTTATTCGTATGAGGCAACATAACATTGTCGAAATCATGCCAATGAGAGCAATCAAGATAACTATCATTATAGTCAGGGCGAAACTCCCAGTTGTAATTTAAGTGAGTAATCTTACGCTTCATTGGGTGCATCCTCCTTCACAAAAAGATATAATCTCGAACCAAAATCAGTGACTATACGTGTTTGGTTGGTTGCCCCACTACCGGTAAAATGATGCATAGGGGCAAATCCATGAGCCAATAACTCATCCCCCTCAATCAACAAAGACTCGACTTCATGAGGAAAACGATAAAATCGATCAATCGAATTATGAATCAATCGATCTTCTTTTAAAGCAATTGGAGAAATCATGTTTATCAAGGTGCCAAATGTTTTTAAACGAGAAAACTGCGGGCGGGTTGAAATACGATACCGATTCTCATCTCTTAGTGCAACAACTGGTAAACGTTCAAGAGGAGGATTAGGGTTCATTAGTTTTTGATAGTATCCATAAATAGCTTTACTTTGATCCTGATTGACAACCATCCAAGCACATCGATTGGATATAAAAGGGGTATCAACCCGAGAAAATTGACCATATTGAAACAGTTCTCGATATTGTTTATAAAAAGCGATTTGTTTGCGAATTACACTTCGCTCAAAAGGACTTAAGGAGCTTAAATCTAATTCATATCCAAGCAAGCCAAAGGCAGCCACATTAAAACGAGACTCCAAAGGAGTACTTCGCATCACTTGAAAATTGACGTTTCCACTCACATGACAGCCCATGACAGAGGGAGGATATAATAAAGACGTCCCATACTGAATCTTTTGACGTTCATATGCATCGGTATTATCACTTGTCCATATTTGTGGCATATAACATAGCATCCCCATATCAAAACGATTCCCTCCACTGGCGCAAGATTCAAATAAAATATGGGGAAACGATTGATTGAGTCGTTCCAGCAAAGAATATAAGCCAAGATAATATCGATGAACAAACTCGCCTTGCTGATCATTTGATAAATAATTAGACCAACCATCCGAGAAATTGCGATTCATATCCCATTTTACATAATCGACTTTCCCTTCTTTAAAGAGTGCACTTAAAGAAGAAAACAAATAATCTACAACTTCAGGATTTGCTAGGTCAAGCAACAATTGATGACGACCTTTCGATGCAAAATACTGAGGATATTGAACTGCCCACTCCGGATGTTGCCGAAACAAATCGCTGTCTGTTGACACCATCTCTGGTTCTACCCAAAGGCCAAATTGAAGGCCGATTTTCTTTATTTTTTGAGACAATCCATCAATTCCTGAAGGTATTTTTGCGCGGTTAACGGTCCAATCACCTAACGAACTATGATCATCATTTCGCTTTCCAAACCAGCCATCGTCCAATACAAACAATTCAGCTCCAAGTTTCTTTGCGTGTCTTGCTATGTTTATAATTCGACTTTCATCAAACTTAAAATATGTCGCCTCCCAATTGTTCGCAATAATGGGGCGCGGAGAGAACTGATGAATTCCGCGAACAATGTGGCATTGAATGAATGAATGCCAATTATGACTCATGCCATTCAATCCTTGGTTGGAAAAGGTCATCACCGCTTCTGGGGTATAAAATGAAACCCCTGGATGAAGAATAAAGGAACTTGAAATAGGGTTTATACCAACTTGAACTCGAAGGAGATCAAAAGGATTTTTTTCTACAAGAATACGAAAATCACCACTATATACGAGTGAAAAACCAAAAACTTTGCCAGAATGTTCAGTAGCATCAAGTTCAGCAAGAGCAATAAATGGATTATGATCACTTCCACTTACTCCTTTTTTGGAATCAATCAAATGAATTCCCGCTCCTAATTGTTGTTCATGGAGGTGGCGTTCTCGAATCCAGGCGCCATCTAAAGTGATCATACGGAAATCACTACGTTGCATATCCACGCTCATACTCATTCCGCGATGCAAACGGATTTCATGCGAAGTAGTATTATGGATGACTGCATGACGTGAAATAACATTAGTTTGTTCATAAACTGTGTAATTTAAATCAATCGTAAGACCATGTATATTATCATGAAGTTTAATCGTAACACTTTCAACATTCTGATTGCCTCTTGATGAAGGTAATCCCGGAATTTCAAAACTTCCTTGTTGAATTTGATGAGAATCATAGTGTAAATCCATGAGCCGCGATCCATCTACACAAAACTCAACCTCAAGAGCTGGCTCGCGATAATCTCCTTTACCGAGAAATGGATACTCATAACAGCCATGCATCATTGAATAGGGCGATCCTTCTTCATAAGAAACAGTGCTCCCGGTTTCTAGAGAATATGCCTGTTCCAATGTTGAAAAATGATCTCTATCTCGTAATCGTTGTCCATAATATAAGTGAATCATATGCCCAGATTCATGAACACGAAAAATATAGCTGGATGCCTTTGTTTGAAGATGAAACTCTTGTCGAGATTCATGAAAAATTATTGCCATCAATCCCACACCCCTACTTGTTTTATTGTATCATTTTTAGGTATGTTGTCAAAGACATCCACCAATATAAATGATAAGAAAAAAGTCTGCACTTTACTCGTGCAGACCGTCATTAATTCAGCTCTTTAAGATAAAAGCCACGTATTAAATCAAAATCAATAATTACAGTACCCAATGCTTGGCCTTGAATAATTGCTTTAGCAATCGGCGTTTCAATATACTTTTGAATCACTCGGCGAAGGGGTCGTGCGCCATAATTCTTATCATATCCAAGCTCTTTTATTTTTTCCTTTGCAGCCATCGTGATTGATAATGTTAAATTTTGACTCTGCATGCGTTTCCCTAGATCAACAATAAATTTATCAATAATTTGATCGATAACATCATCATTAAGTGGGTTAAACATGACAATTTCATCAATTCGATTTAAAAATTCTGGTTTGAATGCGCGTCTTAATTCCGCATGTACTTGTTTGGAGGCAATTTCGAAAGGCTGATCCAGTAAGTATTGCGAACCTAAGTTCGAGGTCATAATAACAATCGTATTCTTAAAGTCGACAAGTCTTCCTTGGGAATCGGTAATGCGTCCATCATCCAAGACCTGCAACAATATGTTAAAAACGTCAGGATGGGCCTTTTCGATTTCATCCAACAAAATAATGGAATAGGGTTTACGACGAACAGCTTCCGTTAATTGCCCTCCCTCTTCATATCCAACATATCCGGGAGGCGCCCCAATTAAGCGAGAAACACTGAATTTTTCCATGTATTCAGACATATCTATTCGAACCATTTGATCTTCTGAATCAAACAATTCTGCTGCTAACGAGCGTGCGACTTCTGTTTTTCCGACACCGGTAGGGCCTAAGAATAAAAAGGATCCTAGAGGACGATGAACATCGTTAATTCCTGCTCTTGCTCGCAATATTGCATCCGACACCAACTCAATAGCTCCATCTTGACCAATTACACGCTCTTTTATTCGACTGGCCAAATCAAGTATTTTATCTACTTCGGAACGTAGCATCTTGGCAACAGGAATCCCGGTCCACTTAGCCACAATTTTTGCTATGTCATCTTCATTCACGGTCTCATTTAACATTCGACTCTTGTGACTTTTCTCCAAAGAAGATTGGATTCTCTTCTCCAATTCAGGGATGGTTTGATATTGTAAACGGGCTGCCTTTTCATAATTCGCTTCGTTTTGTGCTCGCTCCAATTCCAACTTGGCTCGGTCTAATTCGCTTTTATCTTGCTTCGCCTGTGCAAGTTCGCTTTTTTCTTTTTCCCATTGATTCATCAATTCGTTTTGTTCGCTCTTCAATGAGTTTTTCTCAATTTCAATAGCTTGCAATCGTTCTGCAGTTTTTGAATCTGTCTCATCTTTTAATGAAGCAATTTCAATGTCTAATTGCATGATTTTTCGTGTTATTTCATCCAACTCTTGAGGCATAGAGTCCATTTCAACTCGAATGGAAGCACATGCCTCATCAATGAGGTCAATGGCTTTATCAGGCAAAAACCGATCAGTAATGTATCGACTGGATAAATGAGCGGCGGCTATGATGGCTTCGTCTCGAATTTGTACACCATGATGAATTTCAAAGCGTTCTTTTAAGCCACGTAGTATCGAAATAGTATCTTCTTCTGTAGGCTCATCGACCATCACTTTCTGCATTCTGCGTTCAAGTGCTGCATCTTTTTCAATGTATTTTCGATATTCATCAAGAGTCGTTGCTCCTACACAATGTAATTCACCCCGAGCAAGCATCGGCTTTAGTAGGTTGGCTGCATCCATGGCGCCTTCCGTTTTTCCTGCACCAACAAGATTATGAATCTCATCAATGAATAGAATAATTCTCCCCTCGGATTTTTTGACCTCACTTAAAACATTTTTTAGACGCTCTTCAAATTCCCCTCGATATTTTGCTCCAGCGATTAAAGCTCCAAGATCCAATTCATAGACAATTTTATCTTGCAACGAAAACGGAACATCATTTTTAAATATACGCCACGCAAGTCCTTCAGCAATAGCGGTTTTACCGACTCCTGGTTCCCCAATTAAAACAGGATTATTTTTTGTTTTACGACTAAGAATTTGAATCACACGGCGAATTTCTTCGTCGCGTCCAATAATAGGATCTAATTTCCCCTGACGGACATCTTCAACTAGATCTCTCCCATATTTTTTCAAGATTTCATATTGATCTTCAGGATTTGCACTTTCTACTCGTTTTCCTTCACGCAAACGCTGAATCACTTGCTTTGCCTCTTCCCGCTTGAGCGAAAACGATGAAATTAGATCCTTAGCAAAAGTATTTGAACTGTCAAAAATGCTCATGAAAACATGCTCAACACTAATAAATTCATCATTCCAACTCTTGCGAATACGGTCTGCAGTAATCAAAAGATTATTGAGATCACGACTAACAGAAAGGTCCGAAGAATTTGTAATCACTTGGGGGAGCGATTGTAGTGTTTGATCAATCCGATTTCGGATATTCACCACTGATTTGCCAAGCTCATTCACTATTTTTACGATGAATCCTTCATCATCACTTATCAAAGTCTTGAATAGGTGAGGAATATCGACTTGAGCATGTTGTCGCTCTTGTGCTAATTGATACGCTTGAACAAGTGCTTGTTGAGTCTTTTCAGTGTATTGTTCGTTACTCATGATATCTCCTCCTTTTAGCACTCACTTATTAATAATGCTAACGATTTTTTTGTTTTTAAAAGTGTTATAAATAACACTTTTAATTTTTCCGAAATGCACGTTTAAATTTTTCAAAAATTGAATTGTTTGACTTCGATTCTAAGTCGCGAAGTTTTTGGTAATATTCGCGTTCTTCCTTGGAAAGTCGATTCGGTGTTTTGACATCAATATGTACAAATTGATCGCCCATACCATTTCCTCGAATATCTTTCAAACCTTTGCTTTTAAGTCGCATTATTTGACCGCTTTGAATGCCTTCTGGAACATTGAGCTCGACATCACCATAAACGGTTGGTACATCAATTTTGCATCCAAGGGCAGCATCCGAAAAAGAGATTGGCACCTCAATATGGATATCACGGCCGTCTCTACGAAACAAAGGATGGTCGGCAACAATTATTTCAATGTACAAGTCTCCGTTTTGTCCTCCACTACTTCCTCGGAATCCTTTTCCGGAAACACGAAGTTGTTGACCAGAGGCTATTCCAGCAGGAATTTTAACTTCAACAGTAACTTTTTTCTTCTCCGTACCGCCGCCGCCACACACGTGACAGCGGTTGCGAATGGTCTTCCCGGTCCCACCGCAATCGGGACATGCAGTTTGCGTGCGGATGGTTCCAAACATGGCGGCTTGTTGTTGAATGATGGTGCCACTTCCGCCACAACGTGAACATGTTTGCACATCTGAATGCGTCTCCCCTCCCGTACCATGGCAATGGGAACAATCAACATCCATGGTAAGTGTGAGATCCGTATTTTTGCCATTGACCGCATCCATGAAATCAATTTTCATTTGAACAAATCGATCTTCTCCACGCCGAGGGCCTGCGCTACGTTGCGAAGTACGAGCTCCGCCGCCAAAAAATGTATTGAAGATATCGCCTAAATCGACACCGCCAAAGTCACCACCGAATCCACCAAATCCGCCAAATCCTCCAGCATTCGCCTGTGGATCAACACCTGCATGGCCAAACTGGTCGTATGCTTGTCGCTTTTTCTCGTCAGAAAGAACTTCATAGGCCTCTTGAATTTCTTTGAACTTTGCTTCAGCATCAGACGCTTTGTTAATATCGGGGTGATATTTCTTTGCCAAAGCGCGATATGCTTTCTTTATTTCATCATTGCTCGCACTTTTTGATATTCCTAGTACTTCATAAAAATCGCGTTTATTGGCCATTTTCAAACCCCCTTTCTACACAGTGGAGTGCGGAGGGATTCCCCTCCGCGTACGACTCCAATTAGTTCTTTTCTTTAAAATCTGCATCAACAACATCATCATTACCACTAGTCTTGGATGTAGCATCCTCCGCAGCTCCTGAATTTTGTTGAGCTTGTTGTGCATATTGTTGCATCATCGCTGCCATTTTTTCCAATTCATCTAGTTTATTTTTTAATGTTTCAATGTCGTTGGATTCAATTGCTTTTTTGAGTTCATCGCGTAATTTTGTCGCTTCTTCTTTTTGCTTTTCATCCACTTTTTCTCCGCCCTCTTCAAGAGAACGTTCAATGGACAATATGTATTGTTCAGCTTTGTTTTTTAATTCAACTTCTTCACGACGTTTTTCATCAGCTTCCCGATTCGCTTCAGCTTCTTTTACCATTCGTTCAATCTCATCTTTAGTTAATCCTGAAGAGCCTTTAATGGTCACTGACTGCTCCTTGTTAGTATCAAGATCTTTGGCTTTGACATTTACAATACCATTGGCATCAATATTAAATGTAACTTCAATCCGTGGTGTCCCTCTACGTGCGGGCTTAATTCCATCCAATTGAAAGTTCCCAAGAAGTTTATTGTCGCGCGCCATGGGGCGTTCCCCTTGGAATACAACAATGTCCACGGCGGGCTGATTGTCTTCTGCTGTTGAAAACACCTGAGATTTTGTGGTTGGAATAGTGGTATTTCGAGGGATGAGAACCGTCATTACGCCACCCAAGGTTTCAATTCCTAAGGACAAAGGTGTAACATCCAACAACAAGACGTCTTTAACATCACCCGCAATTACTCCGCCTTGAACCGCTGCCCCAATAGCAACCGCTTCATCTGGATTAATCGAACGATTAGGTTCTTTATCCAAAAGACGCTTAATTAAATCAATAACAGCTGGCATACGTGTAGATCCACCCACCAATAAGACTTCATGAATATCATTAGAGGTCATCTTTGCATCAGAGAGCGCACGACGGACAGGATTTTCACAACGTTCCAAAAGCTGGCGAGTCATTTCTTGGAATTTTGCACGTGACAATTTTCCTTCATAGTTGACAGGGCCATTAGCTGTCATGGATAGGAATGGTAACATAATTGTTGTTTCAATACTTGCCGACAACTCAATTTTGGCCTTCTCAGCTGCATCACGCAACCGTTGCATGGCCATTTTATCGTTAGAAATATCAACACTATAGATCTTGCGAACATCATCAGCAATCCATTTCATGACAACTTCGTCCCAGTCATCGCCGCCAAGACGATTATCGCCAGCAGTCGAAATGACTTCAAAGGTGCCATCACCAATTTCAAGAATTGAGACATCAAAGGTGCCTCCGCCTAGGTCGAAAACAAGAATTTTTTGCTCTTTCTTATTCTCCATCCCATAAGCAAGTGCTGCTGCCGTTGGTTCATTGATAATCCGAACAACATCAAGACCTGCAATTACTCCTGCATCTTTGGTTGCTTGACGTTGCGCATCATTAAAATATGCCGGAACAGTAATGACTGCTTTCTTTACTTCTTTTCCAAGATGGTCTTCCGCATATTTCTTCATATATTGAAGAACTTTTGCAGAAATTTCTTGTGGAGTAAAATCCTTATTCAATGCTTTAATATGAACTTTTTCAGTAGTTCCCATCTTGCGTTTAATTGAACTTATGGTATCTGGATTGGTAATCATTTGGCGCTTGGCAGCATCACCGACTACTTCCTCGCCGTTGGGCTTAAAAGCCACGACCGAAGAGGTTGTGTTTCTTCCTTCTGGATTCGGAATAACTTTCCATTTCCCATCATCTTGAATATAGGCAACAACCGAGTTGGTTGTACCAAGGTCAATACCAATAATTGTTTCTTTCTTTGCCATGTTACATTCCTCCTTAATTTTTCATGGTTGCTGTAGCATCCGCAGCTACATTGTTATCTTGCTGGGTTTCTTTTGATTCTATCTGTAAGTCTTCTTTCTTCTTAACATAAATTTTCACGCTAGCTGGACGAATAAGACGATCTTTCAGTCGGTATCCATTTAAAAGAACTTGAGCAATTGTTCCATTTTTTTCGGAATCTTCTGTTTCAATCGATTCAATAGCCTGTTCATTAATGGGGTCATAGGTTTCCCCAACCTTTGGGGTGAATTGTTCCATCCCCTCGGATCCAAGAGCATCAATGAGCAGTTTGTACACGAATTCAAATCCAACGCGATAGTTCTCAGCTTCTTTTGTTGGTGCCGGGAACTTAAATGCCATTTGAAATCCATCCAAAGCAGGCAACATAAGTTCCAAGGCAGTCTGAGATCGATATTTTAAGGATCGTTCATACTCTGCTTGGTAGTATTTCCGCAGATTTTCGTGATGAGCAGCCGTTGTAAGAGCTTTAACGTATTGATCCTGTAACTCATCATAAAGGTGCTTTTCTACCATATCTTTTCCTTTTCTTTTTTTGCGATAATTCCGCATATTTAAGTTTTCTTCCGACATTGTCGATTCCTCACACTCGGACTGTTCAATTTTTTCGTCGGTTGGAATCTTCACATCTTTTTCTTCCATCTTTAAGTTTCCCCCTCTTCTTCATCATCTTCGTGATACATCTTTTCAATTTCATATTGCAAATATTCCAATGCATTTAAGACACGAGTGTAATCCATACGGGTTGGGCCAATCAAAGCAATGGTTCCTTTTTGATGATTAGAAAATTGGAAGTTAGCCGTAACAACACTAACATCATCAAGCTCAGAAATTTGATTTTCTTCACCAATACGGACCGTAATACCTCCTTGATCAGACCGATCCACTTGTCGCCAAATATTGTCGTTTTCAAGCAGGTTTACCAATTTTCGCAAACGATTGATATTGTTGGCAAACTCCGGTTGATCAAGAATATTTGCTCGACCATAAACCGCCATTCGTTCTGAGGTAAAGCGGAGAAATGCTTCTAAAAAAGCTTTGAAGATTTTTTCGTGTCGATCGATTTGGGAAGCAATCAACGGTTGCAAAGCAGCTACCTTTTCGACCAAATTACTAATAGGATTCCCAATGAGTCGATCATTAAGAATCTCAACGCAGGTTTCTAATTCTTTAATGGATACTCCTTCGGGAATAGAGAATGTCTTATGCTGAACATGACCTGAGTCTGTTACGAAGAC
This sequence comes from uncultured Eubacteriales bacterium, assembly GCA_964631095.1. Taxonomy (GTDB): domain Bacteria; phylum Bacillota_I; class Bacilli_A; order RFN20; family UBA1709; genus JBAYCP01. Next base: position 12,333 of record CAZVZF010000002.1, on the reverse strand, counting down.
TGCCACTGAACTCGTGCTACTCACTGGTATGAGCTGAATTTTGGACATTTTTTCAATCGTGGCATCGGGTCCGAGAACCACTGAAGTAAGACTCGTCATCTGTGAAATGATTTCACAAGCATGGCGGATGACTTCATTACGTTCCATCGATTCATCAGCAATAAACAATTGTTGCAACTGGTACTTAATTTCATTATCAACATGTCGATCACGCAAATAATCAATATAGTAGCGATAACCTCTAGCGCTTGGAACTCTCCCGGCAGAAGTATGCGGTTTTTCTAAATATCCAAGCGTTTCCAATTCTGCCATCTCGTTTCGAATCGTCGCACTTGAATATGGCAATTCAAATTGCTCGATTAATGTTTGGGAACCGACGGGTTCAGCAGTTTTTATAAAATGTTCAACGATTAACTTAAGAATCTGTTCTTTTCGATTCATTTCCTTCACCCTGGTCGCCTCCTTTTAGCAGTCGCAATGAATAATTGCTAAATCTATTATACATCATTATTTAGCACTGTCAATAAATAAGTGCTATATTTCTGCAAAAATAAAAAGGAACAATGCTGTTCCTTCCAAAACGAATGAAGATTGATTCTTATCGCACCGAAACACTTGTGGAATAAGTGGCTACATCATAAATTGTCTGTTGAGTGCGGTTGAACATCATATAAGCGACATTCAGGAGTGCTAATGGGATCATTGCTTGCATCAATGCCCGAATAATGGCGGCGATTGCAGAAAGTCGAGAGCCGTCTTCTTTAACGATTTTCATGTTAAATATTAAACCAGCAATTGTAATTCCTCCAAAAAAGAAATAACAAATAAATTTATAAATGGTCAAATAAACAAATGCAACAAAATAAGTGGCATCAAGTAAAACAAAAATAGGATTTTGTAATGTAATTCTACCAAAAACGATTGTAACCAATGCTAATGCAAATATTAAACTATAATCAATGATGTATACAAGAAATCTTTTTTCATAATTTGTTGTCATCATATTCTCAACCTCTTTTCGACTCAATCATACCATAAACAAGTAAATACTTAATACTCTAAATGTTTTGTTAGTCGTAATAGAACATAATCTAAGATATAGAACCCTTTGTCAGTAACTGCTAGATGGCTATTGGTTAATCGTACCAACTTTTCTTCGAGAAGCGATGGAAGAATTTCTTGATAGTTATCATAAAAATTCTCATGGAAGCGATTGTAATACTCTTGTAATGATACCCCCTCTTCCATACGTAAACCTAACATAAAGAATTCAAATTCTTGCTCCTTTGGTGCTACCATCTGTACTTGACCTCTCCATTTTCCATCAATATAATCATGAAATTTCTTCGTATTTGAATATCTTTGATTATGAAGATAACCACTCGCACCAGGGCCGAATCCATAATATGGAAGACTACGCCAGTACGTTTGATTGTGGAGAGACTCATAACCGGGTAAGGCGAAGTTGCTAACTTCATATCGACGGTATCCTCGTGAACGTAGATAACTTAAGATCCAATCATATTGATTTCGCAATTCATCATCATCCGTTTGTGGAATACCTTGAATACTCATTAATGTATGAGGTTCTACTTGAAGTGCGTAACAGGATATATGAGGAGGGCGATATTCAAGCAACTTTTCGATATCATCATGGAGCATTTCCATGGATTGATTGGGTAAGCCATAAATTAAATCAGCAGAGAAATTCACGCCTCGATTCTGAAGAGCTCTGAGTGCGAAATGGGCTTGTTGGCTTGAGTGCGAGCGATGAAGTTGATGCAACAACGAATCTTGAAAAGTTTGAATGCCAACACTCCATCGATTGACTCCTTGAGATGCGAAGATTTCCATTTTTTCGTTTGTTACATCATTTGGATTTACTTCGACTGTCCATTCCGTTTGATTATTACAAAAAGGCTGAACTAGTCGAAGGAGATCGTTCAATTCATTTGCACTTAAAACGCTGGGCGTTCCACCGCCAATATAGATAGTGTTCATGATATTTTGAATTTTTGCTTGGTCAATTTCGATGGATAAAGCTTTTAAATATGATTTCACAAACTCTTTTTGATATTGAATTTTGTAGAAATCACAATAGGAACAAATACGTTCACAAAAAGGCACATGAAGATAGATTGAGGTAGGAGTAGTCCATCTATCAATGGTCATCATTAGGATGTTCCTTGCTTTCGCCCTTGGAAGGAACTTTAATTATAATTGCTTCGACTTCTTCTCTAGCATACTGGGAATCGGATTTAGTCACTTTCTCTGCCTTGCTTTCCCATCGAGAGCGAATGAACTGAATAGACAATAATAATATGCCTCCAACTCCAAGTACAACTAAAATGATTGTTAATCCAGGATTCATTCTTTTTCACCTTCATAATTAGCCGAGGGGGTATAGACAAATTTATTTTTTAATTGTTCTTTGCGATACAACCCTAATGTGGTCAGAAAATCCATGGAAGTTCTCGCAGTTTCATAAGCGCAATTTGCATATTCTTTAAATTGGCCAATAGTATAATAACGGCCTTTTGTACGATGAGTTGCAAAGAATTTAGCTTGATGATCACGGATTAAAGGATTAAGTTCCATCAAGTGTTGAGCAAATTCTTCTTGATTAAGACCATCCAAGGCATCAAGTTGAACTTCCGTAATCAACGCCTGTTCTTCAAGAATTGCCGGACTGGGTTTAGCCGGACTGGGTTGAACTTCACTAGTGCTTGGATCTTTTACTGATGGATTGGGGTTTGCAAAAGGATCTTGCATAAAATGGAATCCTTTAGTTGTTATATTTTTTTCTGCTTCTTCTTGAGAATTCATTGCGCTCTTAGAAGATTGAGAATCGCGATAGACAATTTTCTCCACGGGGACTTCTCGAATTACTTCAACTTCTTTAATCACTTCAATTTCTTTAATGACTTCTTTTTCCACGGGCACTTCAATTATTTTTTCCACGGGCACTTCAACAATTTTTTCAATCACTTGTATGTTATTTTCATTGGGATGAGGAAGTCCAACTTTATATAGAGTTTTCATTCGCCATTGAATGGCCCCTGCCACTAATTGATTTAAGAAAATTATCATGTAAGTTAAATCACCGGTTTTCCTAGTTTCAAGCATTGCTTTTTGTAAGTCATCATCGCGCTGGGTAAGAAACTGGGCAAGCGATAAATAATATGCACATTCTCCATAACCAGAATCGGCAAGCATTTTCTCATAAATAAGTATTGCTGCATATTCCGAATAACGCTCAAAGGGCAAAGTATACATAAAAAACGAGTATGCGATAGCAGCATTGATAAAAGGAGATAATTCATATTCTGAGTCAACAAATTCTACTAACATATTTAAATATTCTAAAATCCGATTAACTGGAGCACCAACAAACTCTTCGTATCCATTTTTTGTTTTTACTTCATTCATTCGTAAATAAGAAAGGGTAGGTTCAATGGGTGTTCGATTCAAGCGACTCCAAAGATAACGAATAAAGTCTAGATTAATTTTGTAATGATCATCCTTTCCCAATTCTTTTCTACATTGGTAGAAACCGTACAATACAGTATCTTTAAATTGAACATTATTTTCATTTAGCAAATTTTGGATATCTCGATCATCCAAACTGAGATCAATTGTACGAGCCATTACCAAAAGATCTTCCGCCGAAAGATCTTTACGATATTTCTCAAGGGTTTTATCGTCAGCAAAAGATTGGAAAATTCTGTGATTCTCAAAGAGCATGGCATATTGGAACATAAGTCGTTCTGCAGTATTCGACAATGCCATTATTGATGGAGTTAATACAATGCTAAAAGGAAGACGATCGAACTTTTTCAAATCAAGAGCAAAACGAAAGCGCTCCCGATAATCATCGACAAGCTTCCAAACGGATTCTCCAGTACCTATCCCTAGACGAGAGGATATCTCTTTTTTTGATAAATATTCGATGTCTGTAAATTTACGCGCAAAGTCATTTTGATTCATGGTGGATCACCTCATATAATTATTATATCACGGTTCAACTATAAATCTACCATTATTAACTAAAAAACTACTAAATGTCCATCATTTAGTAGTTTCTGCGGGGTTATTCATCATCATCCATGCTTAGAACAGCCATAAAAGCTTCTTGAGGGACTTCAACACTTCCAACCATCTTCATCCGTTTTTTACCTTCTTTTTGTTTTTCAAGTAGTTTCTTTTTCCGGGTAATATCTCCTCCATAACACTTTGCAAGAACGTCTTTTCGCAAAGCTTTTAAGTTGGTACGAGCAATGACCTTTCCAGAAATCGCTGCTTGAATAGGCACTTCAAATTGTTGTTTAGGAAGAAGTTCTTTCATTTTTACCGTAATATAATGACCACGTCGGTATGCAAAGTCACGATGAACGATAGATGCTAGTGCATCAACATTCTCAGCATTGATTAGAATATCAAGTTTAACAAGATCTGATTCCTTATATCCAGAAAACACATAATCAAAAGAAGCATATCCTCTTGTAGAAGACTTTAAACGATCAAAGAAATCAAAAATAATTTCTGAAAGCGGCATCTCATAAATCAGTATCATCCGTGATTCATCAATGTAAGTCAAATCAACATAAATACCTCTTTTATTTTGACATAATTCCATTAATGCACCAACATAGGTGGAAGGAGTCATAATTGTTGCACGTACATAAGGTTCTTCGATGCTCTCAATTTGCTGAGGGTCGGGAAATTTAGCTGGATTATCCATGTCCTCAACCACCCCATTGGTGCGATGTACACGATAAATAACGGATGGTGCAGTTGCAATTAGATTTAGGCTATATTCACGTTCAAGACGTTCTTGAATAACGTCCATATGAAGTAATCCTAAAAAGCCACAACGAAATCCAAATCCTAACGCTTGAGAGGTCTCTGGTTCGTATTTTAATGATGAATCACTAAGTTGAAGCTTTTCTAAAGCATCTCTTAAATCATTGTAGCGATTACTATCAACCGGAAAGAGGCCACAATAAACCATGGGATTTAAACTCCGATAACCAGGCAATGGCTCAACAGCGGGTCGTTCATCAAGGGTGATCGTGTCACCAACATGAACATCCTTAATTGTTTTAATAGAAGCAGCTATCCAACCAACTTCTCCTGAATGAAGCATTTCTCCTGGAACTTCGCGAGGAGTTCGATATCCCAATTCAAGAACTTCGTATACTGCTTTTGTTGCCATGAACCGAATCTTGTCGCCTTTTCGAATGCATCCTTGTTTCACACGAACATAGGCAATTACTCCTCGGTAAGCATCATAATAGGAGTCAAAGATTAAAGCTTGCGTCGGAGCATGATCATCCCCAGTAGGAGGAGGAACATAGGCAACAATGGCTTCCAATACTTCTTTAATGTTTTGTCCAGTTTTTGCAGATATTAAAGGGGCATGCCCGGCAGGAATGCCAATTTCATTTTCTAATTCATGCTTAACACGTTCAGGATCAGCACTTGGAAGATCAATCTTATTAATCACAGGAACAACTTCTAAATCATTGTCTATCGCTAAATATACATTTGCAAGCGTTTGCGCTTCAACCCCTTGTGAAGCATCAACCACAAGCAGTGCTCCTTCGCAAGCGGCAAGTGAACGTGAGACTTCGTAAGTAAAATCAACATGACCCGGAGTATCAATCAAATTGAATACATACTCTTCTCCATCCATGGCTAAATATTTAATTTGCACAGCATTAAGTTTAATGGTTATCCCACGTTCACGTTCCAAATCCATCGAGTCAAGGATTTGCTCTTTCATTTCACGTTGCTCAACCGTGTTGGTATGTTCAAGAATGCGATCAGCTAAAGTGGACTTGCCATGATCAATATGAGCAATAATTGAAAAGTTACGAATACGTTTTAAATCATATGCCATAGTTCCACCTCCATTGATGCACGAAATATTATATCATAAGAATTACTTACTTGTGTGTGAAAATATCTCCCGTTTTCAAGGCTTTTGATCCTCTAAGATACTCTCTTGCAGTCATCATTCTCTTTCCGGCGGGTTGCACAGTAATTAATTGAAGAATTTCTTCTCCACAAGCAACAAGAAATTCGGGTTCTAACTGAACAATAGTACCAGGAGCTTGCTTTCTTTCTTGAGAAATTACTTTAGTTTGTCCAATCTTAAATATTTCATTAAAAAGCCAAGAATATGCGCCAGGAGTCGGTGCAAGAGCCCGAACTAAATTGTGAATTTGATGAGCGGATTGGGACCAATCAATCTGTTCTTCTGCTCTCGATATATTGGGCGCATAGGTAACCATTCGATCATCTTGCTCAATTCCAACTACTTTATCATTGATTAAAAGGGGGAGCCAAGAAAGAAGCAATTTCTTAGCCAACTCTTGTAACTTAATGGATAGCGATTCCGTTGTATCATTGTCATCAATCGGGATTGATTCTTGCATGAACATTTTCCCCGCATCCATCTTCTCTACCATTTCCATAATAGTGATGCCTGTTCTTATTTCTCCCTGCATGATGGCTCGTTGAATAGGAGCTCCACCACGCAGCTTGGGGAGTAAGGAGGCATGAATGTTGTAACAGCCTATTTTTGGCAAAGCCAACAACTCAGGAGGCAGAATTTGACCATATGCACAAGTGAGAATAATGTCAGGTTGTAGTTCCTTCACAAAATCAAATTCTTTACGAATTCGTAAAGGCTGATACACCTTAATTTGATGATCAATAGCGATCTTTTTTACTGGAGTCGGCAATACTTGTTTCTTTCTTCCTGTTGGGCGATCGGGTTGAGAAACAACCGCTAGGACAGAATACCCCTCCTTTAAGATGGCTTGAAGTAGCGAGGCTGCAAAATCAGGAGTTCCCATAAAAAGGATTGTTGGATTGTGCATTCTTTATCCTTCCCTTCTTGGAGATGCAGTTGCTTCAACAATAAACAATTCAAACGCTTGCATTCGATCAACTTTGCCCGACTTAATTTGGTAATCTAGTTCTCCAAGTCGATTGAGCAAGTTAAGAACATAATGAACCGAAAACAAATGAAGACTACGAAGGGCTAAGCTCACTCGATAAGGATGCACTTTTAGATGACTGACAATTTCATCTTCACGCATCTTATCATTTTGATACAAATATCCAACTTGGTAAAAAAAACGAAGTTGGTTAGCGATAATTGGTAACAATCGAACAGGTTCCTCATTATTGAGACGTAAATCTCGAAAAATCTGTAGGGCTGTCGTGGGGTCGCGTTTTAACAAAGCATCAGCGATTCCAAATACATTTTCTTCAAGTGGACGAGGGACTAGTTCCTCTACATCTTTTAAATGAATATTCTTAGAGAATACAGAAAGTTTATCGGCCTCTTGAATTATCTCAATTAAATCACGCCCCACACGATCCATAAAACAGTTGAGAGCATCTTCATCAATTCGAACGCCCCGCTTCTCAAAGATCTTGCGAATCACAGAGGGCCACTCATTTTTCCCATAATCACCAAGGGCAAGAATCTTCCCATGCTGTCTGATTATCTTTACCCATTCATTCTTTTCGTCTAATTTTGAATCCGTTAATGTAAAGATTAAAGTCGAAAAATCTGGAGCCGCCGATAAATAGGATCGAAGGACTTCAAAATCTTGATCCAATTTAATATCTTTGGAATTTTTAGTTCGGAAAAAATACGCATTTTTTGCAACAAGAACTTTATGTTCTTCTCCTAATGGCAATGTGATGGCATCAGAAACCACTTGTTGGACGGTTGATTCTTCGCAATCAAAAGTAACTAGTGAAAACTCATTAGGTTTGGGAAGAATGGATTGAATGATTACAGAAACCTGTTTATCAATTAAAGGTTTTTGACTACTATGAACAAGATAAATCATGAAGGATCACCGGTATAATTATAGCATGTTCTTACCTCGATTCGATATAGTTAATCAAGTTATCTCCAGAAAATCCAAGCATTTCTCTCTTGAAAAACAATGCTTCCTTGGATATCCGTTCGAAGAATATCAATCTTTTTCTTGAGCAAAGTGTTGATTACGCTTGAATGTGGGTGCCCATAGCGATTATTTACTCCAGCCATAATGACCGCAACTTGGGGATTTACCCAATCCATAAACGCCATAGAAGAAGATGTCTGACTCCCATGATGGCCAATTTTAATAACATCAGCTTCTAATTTTGGATAATTATTCATAAGATAATTTTCTATTTCAATGGGAGCATCTCCCATGCAAAGAAATCGAATGCCCATTAATTCAAAATAAATGACTGCACTTGTTAGATTTTCATCTGCTTTATCAGTCAAATATTGATTTAAATTTTTAAGATTTAATGAGCCAATTTCAATATTCTTTTCTTCCCACATTTCGACGACTTGCCTCACTTCGATGTGTTGCAATATACTCGGAAGAGCACCCGTATGATCATAATCATTGTGCGTCAATAGAATGGCATCCAAACGGCGTATTCCTCGTAAATTTAAATAAGGAAGCACTACATTTTCAGCAACATCGTACATCAAATTCCCCCCTGTATCGATTAAAACATGCGCACGATTATGAGCATCCGATATTAGAATACAGTCTCCTTGACCAACATCCAAAAATACCACTTGGGGATATGGAGACAAGGCTCTTTGAAAACCAGTAACAAACAGTAATGCGGTTGCTAGAGTAATCGCTCGGATAGATTCTTTTTTATTGTTTTTCTCCTTTGAAAAGAAATACCATAATAAAAGCATAAAGAAGATGCTCACCAAGTACCCATTCATTTTCCCCAATACTAAAGGCGGGCTTAACTCGGCGATCCAGTTTATTAATGATTCAACACTAAAAAAAATTGGCATTACGATGACATTGGTAATAGGAATAAGAGCAACAATAATGGAGAGCATAAAAGCAGTCATAATTATTGGGCTAAAAAATATTACTAGTAAAGGCATTAAAGGGTGAATAATCCCATTCATTCCAAGAAGGAGTGGACTAATTCCTAAAGCGATGACAAATGACGCCCCAACAATTGATGGGATACTCTTCTGTTTTAAAAACAACAAGAAAAAGCTTACTAGATAACTGAGCTGAAATGATATCAAATACAAAGAAGTTGGCATCCATGCAAGTTGAAATAGCATGCAAAGAAAGAACTGAGTAGGCTTACTCATGGATGGAAACAACATTAGAAACATAGCACCTAAATAGGCTCTCGTAGCAGGAATAGGAAAATTTAACATAACGATATAAATGGTCAGAATCGCAAGAGTAATAGAAGCACCATGTTTCAAACGTTTTAATAAACGGTTTAAAAAACTCGACAATAATTGAAAATGCATCCCGGAGATTACAAAAAGTGATAAGATTGAAAGATTCTTAGCGTTCTGATATAAAGCAGATTCAACTTCTTGATTTCCAAACACAAGCATAGATACCCAACGAGCACTAATAGGATCAATGGTACTTGTCATTCGCTCTTCAATTTGACTTCTCCAGTCCTTATTTTCACGAATCAATTGAGTGCTCTTTAGAACTATTTCGCCATATACATTTTTCCATTTTAAATAATCGTAAAATGAATTTTGTAACAATGGCCTTTTATTTGGAAAAGGTTTTAAGGTTCCAACCAAATGGTACATCGACCCACAATCTTCGTGCCACTCTGAATAAATTAAGAATCGCCCTCCCTCCATCGACTCAACCACACTGTAGTTACTCTTACATTCCACTCTCACAGCATCAATCTCCATGGATTGTTCGTGCAATGGGTTGGGTGAAGAGGGACTTATAAGGTAAAACAAGGAAAAACAAATCCAAGGTGCCAACAATTCTTTTGGTCCCTTAATACGGAGAATGAACAACGATAAGGCAATTATGAGGGCGAAAATTACTTTCAAGTCTTGAGTTTTTGCAATAATACCAAGAATTCCACTAATGATTGTATATGTAAGAATGCAAATCATGGTGCAAGTGAAATGGAATCACGTACTCCTTCAAATAATGTAGGACCTATTCCATTAACATTCATTAATTGTTCCAAACAGCGGAATGCGCCATTGGCATTTCGATAATCAATGATTCGGTTGGCAAGAACAACTCCGATTCCGGGCAAGGTATCAAGTGCAGTGAGATCCCCATAATTGATGGATACTTTATTCTCGCCATTACTTGCAACATAAAATTTTTGATCCGATTCAAAACAATATGACAAGTCAATCGCCTTTAAATCAGCGCTCTCAAATAATCCTCCTGCTTGGGATATCAGTTCTTGAAGCGAAGCACCAAGTGAAATGCTATAGGTTCCTGGTTTTCGAATAGCACCTTCAATGGTAATCGTTATTTTTTCAAGCGTTATTTGACTCGAAGAAGTAGATGGTTGTGGATAATAGATGTTAGATCCTATTTGGGATAATCCTTCTGCCCGCATCCGTTCAAGATGAATCATTCCGTAGATATACCCAACAGTGATAAGAACCACAAAGAAAATTATTTTCATATTATCACCTCATTCCTTAGATAGATACAATCAATCGTTAGACCTAACAAAAAAAGCGCTTGTGCGCTTTTATTTGACTATCGTTCAATATTTAAGATTTCTACATCGTAAGGTTCTTTGACCCTCACACTCACTCTAGCGCCTATTCCGTGATTAAGAATGGCTTGGGCAAGCGGAGCTTCGTTCGAAATCTTTCCATTCAAAGGGTTTGCCTCAACGGGACCAACAATAGTATATTTATACTCTTCGTTATCTGTTAAATCTCGAATGGTAACAGTAGTACCTAAACGTACAACCCGTGGTGCTCCTTTGGTTTTATCATCAATGATCTTAGCGTTAGCTAACATATTTTCCAATTCAGTAATACGACTCTCCACTTGTGCTTGGCGATTTCGTGCTGCATCATAATCAGCGTTTTCAGATAAATCCCCTTGAGCGCGAGCTTCTTTTAATTCATTAATGACTTCTTTGCGATCGACTTCTTTGAGTTTTTGTAACTCATTTTGAAGGAGTTCGACCCCTTCTCTTGTTAATAATACTTTTTCGTGTTCCATGTTCTCACCTCAGACAATGCTTCTATATTATATCATATTTAATCAAAAAGGATACTACGTATTTTAGCGGAAATTAAGTCAATTACAATGGGGTTGTGACCACCTTCTGGTATGATTAGATCAGCATATCGTTTGGATGGTTCTACAAATTGTATATGCATCGGCTTCACCGTTGATAAGTATTGATTGACTACCGAGTCAAGGCTTCTTCCGCGTTTCTTTGTGTCACGAACCAGCCGACGTATGAAACGTATGTCATCAGCTGTGTCGACATAGAGCTTAATATCACACAATTGACGAATCGCCTCTTCTGAAAGAGTTAAAATTCCTTCTAGTATGACAACCTTAACCGGTTGCTTAATCCATTCAGTCTCTTTCCCTCGGTTGTGTTCCACAAAATCATACAAAGGCTTCTCAATGTCTTGACCATCTTTTAAATGTACAAGATGCTGATGAAGCAAATCAAAATCCAATGAATCAGGGTGATCAAAATTCACGGCTTTGCGCTCTTCCAAAGAAAGATGGCTCAAGTCCTTGTAATAATCATCCAAGCGAATGAGTGCAACTGGTCCAAACGATTTACTTTGTTCAAACAGTTTTAAAGCAATGGTTGTTTTCCCCGATGCTGTTCCGCCTGCAACTCCAATAATCACCGTTTTCATGATTGGCTCCTTATTGGGGGAGTTCTTCGTTATCAAGGACATCACTCACATCAGTTTCATCTTGATCTTCATTCATAAAGGATTCGATGACTTCCTCGACCATTGTCCATTCTTCTTCACTTTCAATAGGAATTAGGTGGCCTTCTTCATCATAGATTGAGGCAAACAAGGTTGTCTCTTCTTCATTATTGGGATCAAAATAGACTACATAAGATTTGTTGCGCCGGTCATCTCGAAAGGTAAACATAATCTCCATTTCAATTTCATGGCCCTCTTCATCAATTACGACTAATTTACTTTCATCCATTTTGAAACCTCCTATCGTTTCTGGTCTAAATAATTTTGCAAAATTATGACTGCCGCCATCTTATCAATTACTTGCTTTCTTTTTTTTCGAGAGAGATCCGCATCGAGCAATCGTTTTTTGGCAAGTTGAGTTGTCCAACGTTCATCCATCATTACTGGTTTGATTCCGAGCAATGATTCAATCTCCTTAGCAAAGCTTAACGACCGTTGAGCACCGTCGCCCGATTCACCACTCATGTGTAAGGGCAATCCTAAAACAATTTCTTTAACTTGATGTTGATTCACCAAATCGGCAACTCGTTGAAGAGCGGCCCCATAGTCATTCTCAA
>CAZVZF010000001.1:0-30932 GCA_964631095.1 uncultured Eubacteriales bacterium | reverse complement strand
AATGTTATGGGATAGTAGTAATCAGTCACTAAACGGGGGAAGCCAAGAACACTTATGGAACAGGCTGTTTTTTATTGATGAATACTGGAAATGAACCCGTTTATTCCCATAGTGGTTTGCTCACTACCATAGCTTGGGGGATTAATGGTTCGATTACATACGCCCTTGAAGGTTCTGTTTTTGTGGGAGGCTCAGTCATCCAGTGGGTCCGTGATGGCATGAGAATGTTAAAAAATGCTTCCGAAAGCGAACAATATGCCATGCAAGTCCCCTCAACAGAAGGTGTCTATTTTGTGCCGGCTTTTGTTGGGTTGGGAACACCTTATTGGGATAGTGAGGCAAGAGGAGCGATTTTTGGGCTTACTCGTGGGACAACGAAAGAACACTTTATTCGAGCCGCCCTTGAATCGATTGCCTTCCAAAGCAAGGAAGTTATGGATGTGATGAAAGAAGAGGCGTGTCTTGAATCTTGCCGTTTAGCAGCAGATGGTGGTGCTACGGAAAACAAATTTCTCATGCAATTTCAAGCAGATTTATTACAGTGCAGTCTCCAACTTCCATATGTATCAGAAACGACAGCTTTAGGAGCTGCTTATTTAGCGGGTTTTGCTGTTGGCTTTTATAACAATTTAGATGAAATAAAATTGTTGCATCGTATTGAGCGGCTTTATGAACCTCAAATGGATGTTGCAACTGTCAATAAACTTGTTCAAGGGTGGAAACGAGCAGTGGCTTGTACCCTCCAATACAAATAGAGGTGTTTGTGATGAAACATTATGATGTAATAATTATTGGTGCAGGAATTATTGGTTCTTCAATTGCAAGAGAACTGACTCGTTATAATCTATCCATTGCCGTTCTTGAGAAAGAAAATGATGTCTGCAATGTGACAAGTATGGCAAACAGTGCAATTGTACATTCGGGGTATGATCCCAAACCAGGAACTTTAAAAGCTAAATTTAATGTATTAGGGAACCCTATGTTTGAGCAAATTTGCCAAGATTTAGATGTGGAGTTTTCACGTCCAGGATCGCTTACTGTTGCAACATCTGTTGATGAACTCGAAGTATTGAAGAGCTTAGAAGCAAATGCTATACAAAATGGTGTTGTTGTAAAACTGCTGAATGCTGAAGAAGTTCGAGCAAGGGAACCCTTTTTGAGTGATCAGGTCATGGGAGCACTTTTTGCTCCTACATGTGGCATTGTCAATCCCTTTGAACTTACTATTGGTTACATGGAGAATGCTATTGAAAATGGAGCAGAACTGTTTCTGAATGAAATGGTTGTTAAGATTGAAAAAAATAATCACTTTTTCAAAATTACTACATCGAATGGTTCCATCTTTCAAACAAGCATAGTTGTGAATGCCGCTGGTTTACAAAGTGACACCATTTCTAAGCTTGCGGGTGGAAAATCCTTTGAGATATTCCCACGCAAAGGGATGTATTATGTATTGGATCATTTTAAAATGCCCTTTGTTACACACACCATTTTTCCAGTTCCATCTTCTTCGGGAAAAGGGGTTCTTGTTACTCCAACGACCCATGGCAATTATTTAGTTGGACCCACTAGCGATTATGTTCAGGAAACCGATGATTTTGCCACGGATCGGTTGAGCCTTGATTACATTAAAATGATGGCATTGAGAATGGTTCCAAATATTCCCTTCCAACATACCATTCGCTCATTTGCTGGATTACGTGCTATTGCTACTGGTAATGATTTTATTCTTGGGGAAGATGAACAACAACCTGGTCTCTTTCAAGTTGCAGGAATCCAGTCTCCGGGATTAGCGGCCTCTCCCGCCATTGCTCAATACATACAAGCTTTGATATGCGCAAAAATGCAGCCTACCATTAACGTGAATTTTCAACCAAAGCGGCGGCCTCTTTATCGGCTTAAAAATCGAACGCTTGAAGAGAAATCTGCATTAATTGCAGCCAATCCTTCATTTGGACGTATCATTTGTCGTTGTGAACATATCAGTGAGGGCGAGATTGTCGATGCCATTCACCGTTCCTGTGGAGCTCGTTCGGTAAAAGGGGTCAAGAAAAGAGTACGGCCCGGGTTTGGCAAGTGCCAAGGAGGATTCTGTGAACCTTTAGTTGTTAAGTTGCTTGCAAGAGAAATGGGAATATCACCGATTGAAGTTCCCTATGATCGCCGTCAGGCAACAATCTTACAGGAGGAAACTAAGCATACTGAGAGGGGGCACGACAGCGATGAGAAACTATGATCTAGTGATTATCGGTGGAGGAAGCGCTGGACTTGCAGCTGCTATTAGTGCATACGATGAAGGGATACGTTCCATATTATTATTAGAAAAGGAAGAAGAACTTGGTGGTATTTTGCTTCAGTGCATTCATAGTGGCTTTGGATTACATGAATTCAAAGAACAATTGAGTGGCCCCGAATATGCTGAACGTTTTGTGCGCGAATTTGAAAAACGCGCAATTGAATATCGCGTACGTTCTGTTGTCTTATCGTTGGAGCCCAATAAGGTTGTTCACTATGCCAATGCTGAAGAAGGCTATCAAATGATTCAAGCCAAAGCCATTGTGCTTGCAACAGGTTGCATTGAACGAACAAGAGGAAATATTCTTTTACCGGGTGATCGCCCCAGTGGTGTGATGACAGCAGGTGTCGCTCAACGATACCTAAATATCGAAGGTTATATGGTAGGGAAGCGGGTTTTTATCCTTGGATCTGGGGATATTGGACTAATTATGGCCAGGCGTATGGTTTTAGAAGGGGCTGAAGTATTAGGAGTTGCGGAGCTTATGCCTTATTCCAATGGATTATCACGTAACATTGCCCAATGTTTGGAAGACTTTAATATTCCTTTATATTTAAGCCACACGGTGACCAATGTTATTGGAAAAGATCGGTTGGAGCGCATTGAACTTTCCGAAGTCGATGAGCAATTCCAACCTATTCCTGGAACAGAAAAGTTTTTTGATGTGGATACGCTATTGTTGTCTGTGGGGTTAATCCCAGCCAATGATTTATTAGAAAACATCCATGTTCCAACGAATCCCAAGACTCGAGGAGCCATTGTCAATGAAAGTATGGAAACTGCAGTAGAGGGTATTTTTTCTTGTGGAAATGTCCTTCACGTTCATGACCTCGTTGATTTTGTCACGAAAGAAGGCCGAAAAGCCGGCAAAGCTGCAGCTTCCTATTTATTGAATAAAAATTTACCAAGCGAAAATCCAATTACTGTCAAACCAGGTCAAGGGTTATCATATATTATCCCTAATGGAATTAATCTTGCGAGAATTCCAAATAATGGAGTTGTATCACTCAATTTCCGTGTGCGATCTCCTATGCAGAATCAACGCTTGGTAGTCTCGTTGAATGGACAAGTTCTTGCGAAGTCTGTTCGCTTATTTTTGCTTCCAGCGGAGATGGAAAGCATCGATATTGCGAAAAGCGTATTTCCTAGTAGTGAAGGAGAATTATCTGTTGATCTAGTTTCTTTAGGAGGTCCCACCAAATGAAGGAAATGATTTGTATTATCTGTCCCAGAGGTTGTCGCTTGAAGGTTGCAGACGATGGTACGATTAGTGGTAATCAGTGTTTGAGGGGGATACGATATGCACAAGATGAAATGTCACATCCCATGCGCAATTTGACCTCCACCGTACGTCTTAAGAGTGCAAAGTTGCGGCGATTACCAGTCTCGACTAGTCAAGATATTCCAAAGGATAAAATGTTTGAGGTCATGCGATTTCTCGATGATATTGAAGTTCAAGCACCAGTTCAATTACGTCAAGTCATTGTTGCAAATATCCTTAATTTGGGCGTTGATATCATTGCGACAAGAAGTGTAAACGAGTAAAATAAAAAAGTAAGGGAGGAAACGAAATGAAAATATTTATTGATACAGCCAATCTAAACCATATACGCGAAGTAAGTCAGTGGGGGATTATTGACGGAGTGACAACCAATCCATCCTTAATTGCCAAAGAGGGCTTAACCTTGGATGATGCTATTCGTGAAATCGTAAACTTAATTGATGGCCCTATTTCTGCAGAAGTTCGAGAAGCCAGTGCAGAAGAAATGTTTGAAGAAGCGTTTCGTTATGCTGCTATTCATCCAAACATTGTTATTAAAGTTCCGATGACTCTCGAGGGCATTCGCTTGACGAAGATGCTATCGGGACGCGGAATAAAGACAAACGTGACTTTAGTGTTTTCCGTTCCCCAAGCTTTAGCAGCGGCAAAGGCCGGTGCGACCTATGTATCACCTTTTATGGGACGGTTGGATGATGCTAATCAATCCAATACCTCTGGCTATGAGTTGCTCGAAGAAATTGCTGCTACCTTTGATAATTATGGTTATGAAACCCAAATCATTGCTGCTTCCATCCGGCATGTCGATCACGTTCGTCAAGCGGCTTTAGCAGGTAGTGATGTTGCAACCATCCCTTATCAAGTACTGTTGGATATGTTTAAACATCCCCTAACCGATAAAGGATTACAAATTTTTGCAGATGCTGCTAAAAAGTAAATTTTAACGTTCGAATATTATTGCCGCTCTTCCCTAGACAAATAAGACAAAGGGGGAGCGGTTAATTTTTTCGAGATTGCCAATATATGTAACGTGTATATTTCTCTAGATAAATATCATGGTAGATGGATCGCTGATGTTGTTCATACATCATGATTGCCCAATTTGCCCACATAAGGTCTTGAAAGTGTATCCAATCCATCAAGGCATGAATTTCATTGGGAAGAGGGGATCGAGCAAGATATGCAACGAGAAGTTTTTGAGTGCTCGATGGATCAACAAGATTATTTTCACTTAAAAATGAGGCCAAGTCGAAATAAGGATCGTTCGACCCTGCGTATTCATAATCAATTAGATAAACTCTTTGGGGGGTGAAGAGGAGATTTCCAGAGACAACATCATTGTGGCATAAAATTTTGGGAGATTGCTTCCATTTTTTGTGCAATGAAATCTCTAACTCAGCATTGTACAAAGAAAGGTTGGTATTCTTAATGGTTTGGCGATATTGATGCAAACGTTCAAAAGGGTCAAAGCATGGGAACCCTTCGATGGTTGCATCATGAAGACGTCGAAGCAAAGTAGCTACAGCATTCATCTTATCGTGCAAAGAACGTGTACACTCTGAAAACTGCTGTGCATGTTCGATATAACGGGTAATTTTGATTCCAAGGTGAGGGTCGAAATAGAGACATTCAACATCAAGATTCAAAGGTTGAATTCGTTCTATTATGCGGGATTCAAGTTGTCGGTCAAAAAAATGTTCGGTTTGGGAGTGTGGAGTGCGAACAACAAAACGCTCGTCATTTTCGAGCGTTATAAGGGTATTATTGTTAGAAAGGCCCGATTCAAGAGACTGACTTTGAATGATTGATTGATTAAAAACCTTTTTGATAAGGGCTGGAAGATTCATGATAATATTCCTCGCTTCCTAATCATATGATACAATAATTAAAAGGGAGGTAGAAGAGATGCGAATTCTTTTTTTAGCAATTAATGCGAAATACATCCATCCCAATCCAGCCGTTCGCATTCTTACTACCCTTGCAAATTCAAAAGTAGATGCCGATTTTTATGAATTCACCATCCACGATTCCTTTGATAAGATGATTCATATTCTCCAAGAAAAGCAACCAGACATCATTGGAGCATCATGTTATATTTGGAATATTGAAATCATGATGGAATTGATGAAGAGATATCGAAAAGTTCATCCTAATGTTGCGTGGGTTGCTGGTGGGCCCGAAGTAAGTTATGATCCTTCCCATTTTTTGCGTGAAGATGGGTTCGATTATGTGGTAGGTGGTGATGGGGAATGTTCTATTATGGACCTCATTTCTTATATCAAGGGAGAGGAAGTTGAAACGCCTAAAGGTGTTGCTACACGTAATAAACCTTGGCTTATTCCTCAATATGTTTCGTCCATGACCGAGATCCCTGACATAACGACACTCTACAAGGCTGAAGATCTCCAATACCAATTGATGTATGTTGAGACATCTCGAGGATGCCCCTTTCGTTGTGCCTATTGTTTGTCTTCTATTGGGCCCCATTTTATCGTGTTTCAGCCACTTAATGTGCTCTTTCATCAACTAAACGCGTTGATTGGTCAAGGTGCAAAGACGATAAAATTTTTAGATCGAACATTTAATATTGATGAATCGAGGTTTCTAACAATTCTTAAGCATATTGTTCGGTATCCTAATACCCAATTTCACTTTGAAATCGCGGGAGATTTACTTCGTGAAGAGAGTATGGATTGGTTATGCAATCACGCAATCCCTAATCAAATACGCTTGGAAATTGGTGTTCAGTCCAATCATACTGATGTTAACGAGTCGGTAGGTCGCTATGGAAATTTAGAGACACTTCGCGCGAATATTCAGAAAATTAATGAGTCAGGACGCGTAATTATTCATACAGATCTTATCGCAGGTCTCCCTTTTGAAACCATTGAACGTTTTGAACAATCCTTTAATGATGTTTTTTTATTGGGGTCGGCGGAATTACAACTAGGTTTTTTAAAACTCCTGCGTGGAACAACACTCCGAGGCAATGCCGCTAGCTTTGGGTATCACTTTAATGAAAATAAGCCACCGTATGAGATAGAGTCATCGACATGGTTGAGTAGTGAAGACTTAGTTACCATTAAAATGTGCGAGCGAGGAGTGGAGGCTTACTGGAATCGACCTCGAGCCCATCAATCCCTTTTATCTTTCTTTAGTGATGGAAAAGTCTCGCCATTTCAAACCTTTATTCATCTTGGCAAAATGATTCATGCAACATCCCCAAAACGTGATGATGAATACTTTGAAATACTCTATCGGTTTTATCAATCAGAAAATCAAAAAGTAATGGTCATTCAAGAATATCTCTTACGCAACCCGATTCGACCCAAACGCTTTTGGCAAGAACCAATAGGAGGTCGTATTAGTTTCAGACGAATTCTTCGAACGCATTCTATTTTTTCCTCGAACGAACTTCATAACGCTTGCCTTATCCCACTTATAGAAATACCCGATGGTGGACTAGTCATAACTTATAATCAAGGACGACCTATTTTGTGGAAAGTACAATCACATCAACAAGTCGAATGCATGACTCCATCCTTGTTAGAATCACCAAAAACAAGTATACTTATGGAGTAATCATGAGGAGTTGATGGATGATGAAGCATAATATTGGCCAAGGAGATCGAGGCCAAAGCGCTTCTCCCTTTGGGAGTCTGGAAAAAAGCGATATCTATTTTGAATTAATGGGAGGGTTGGATGAATTATCCGCCCATATTGGCTATTTAACGACAAACCTTGACAATCTTCCTAATCAAAAGGTTCAATTAAGTGAAATATTAAAGGATATCCAATCCATTTCAGCAGATTTGGCTTTAAGAACCCCTCATGCAAACTATGATGTTCGCCGGTTAAAACTATTGGAGGGGTGGTTAGCGGATATGGAAAAAGAGTTACCACCTCTAAAAGCTTTTATTTTACCATTAGGACATCGTTCAAGTAGTTATGCACATATTGTTCGTACCGTGACTCGCCGCGTAGAAAGGTCCTTTTTCCGTGCGGTGAAAGCTCATTCTCTTAATGGAGATGGAGCAATCTATCTCAATCGACTGTCAGACTATTTTTTTGCACTAGCACGATTCATCAATCACCATTATGGAAGTGAGGATTTTATTGGATGATGCAGATTCGAATTGCCACAAAAAATATAGGCAAGTTAAGAGAATTTTCAACATTTTTTCAGGGTACTACCATCGAATTAGTGGCGATTCATGAGCTTCGAGATGATTATGTTATTGAGGATGGCCTAAGTTTTCGCGCCAACGCAATAAAAAAAGCAGAGTCTGTATCTCGGTTGCTTAACGAGCCTTCCTTAGCAGACGATTCGGGATTATGTATACGAGCGTTGCATAATTATCCTGGAGTATATTCCGCTCGATTTGCCGGACATAAAACAGATTATTCCATTAAGAATGACTTAATTATTAGAACCATGAAATATAAAAAGGATCGTCGTGCGGCTTATGTTTGCGCACTTGCGTTTGCATGCCCCGGAAAGCCTACTGTGGTGTTTGAGAGCGAATGGGAAGGCACTATTTCTGAGACTCCTTTAGGGGAGAATGGTTTTGGTTATGATCCTATCTTTTATTTGCCTATGGAAAGAAAGAGTGCTGCAGAGCTTACACTCGATTATAAGAATAAAATATCGCACCGTGCGCAGGCTGCCCAATTATTCTTGAAATGGTATCAGGAGCAGTCATTATGATTCATGTTATTCTTTTTCAACCGGAAATTCCTCAAAATACCGGGAACATTATGAGGACCTGTGCCGCTACAGGCGCCACTTTGCACATCATTGGCCCGTTACCATTTGCAATGAATGATCGAGCTCTTCATCGCGCAGGCATGGATTATTTGTCTTCTTTGGAGTGGTTTTATTATGATTCGTTAGAAACTTTTTTTGCTAAAAATCCAATGGCAAATGATTGCTTGTATTGTGCTACAAGATACGGAAAAATTCCTCATTCTTCGATGAATTTTAAAGAGGTCAATCGTGACTATTATGTCATCTTTGGTCGTGAGAGTACAGGGCTTCCACCCGAACTCCTTCAAACACATTTGGATACCTCGTTTCGCATTCCAATGAAGGCCCATGCACGAAGTTTAAATTTATCGAATACGGTGGCAATTGTCGTCTATGAGATACTGCGTCAAATGAATTATTATGGGCTTTCTACTCAAGATCATCTAAAAAGTAATAACCCTCTTAATCAATAAAAAAATAGCTGCTAAAGGCAGCTATTTTTCATTCTTATGCTCCAATCCAATTGACTAAATCTGTGTAAGAGAGAGAGCCAACTTCAACGTCGCTCACATAGTAGTTGGAACCTTTTATTAAGGTTGGTGTTCCCGGAGAATACACCCCAAGTCCCGTATTATAGATCGATGCCTCATCTAACCGGATTAGCGCACTGTCCACGGCTTGAAAGAAACGTTCAAAGGCAGCATCGCTTAAAGTAGAGTCATTGTAATCACCTTGTGTATTTTTCCCAATGTCGATTTGATAAATAGTGATCTCGGGATGTGCATCTAAATAGCGATTGACCACGGGATAGAAAGATATACATGCAGAACATGAAGGAGCCGTAATTAGAATAATGACTTCATCTTCACCATCAAGATAATCTTCGGCTTGGTCAAATGTAATTTTATTACATTCGGTACATTTTGCCTCTGGGGTGAACCAGCCTTGTATTGTCGAAAATACAGAAGGGACTAATTGCAATCCAAAAACAAGTACAAATACCATTAAAACTAGCAATAATGGTTGAACCCAATAGTTTTGTGAAACGAACTTTTTAATTGCCTCAAAGAATGACTTCATCCTTGCGACCTCCTAAAAATAATAGCGTTATAATAATATCACTTAATCTATAAAAATACAATCATTTCCGTTATAATTGTTCTTGAGGTGAGAACATGGAAGTTTGTCAAGAGAGTCAACACGATTTTTCTTTTCTTTGTATGATTTTTGTGTATCTCACGCTACTATTTCTCGGCCTTAGTTTATTACTTACTAGTCAAGTGATGGACCGTGCGATCAATCAACAAGCTCTTTCGCCACTAATTATGGCTTATCCTCGTTTGCCTTTTTCACGTATTGTGGCATCACTGATGGAAGTTCAGTACTTTGATTCCATTGGATTTCTAGAAATTCTTGGCACAATTGTACTGTTTTTTAAAGGATTTTCGACTGAATTAATTCTTGTATTAGTTTCTCTATGGCTACTTACCTATGCAGATTCTCGCACTCCATCATTAACTCGTTGGATGCGAATGAATTATCTTTTTGTTTTCGCACTATTATCTATTTTTGCTGCGCTCTTTGTTGGGACTGGTTATGTTGCTTATCAAGTGTTTTATCGTATTGTAGGCAGTATTTATGATTGGCTTGAAATCCTTTCAAGTTATTACTATTATAGCGGAGTGATTACGGTCATACTAATCGTTATTTTTGCTTCTATCTCCATCTATGTTTTTCATCAACGACCAAAGATCCAATAATTAGGCAGCATTAACTTGTCGTGAGTTAAGAATTATGATATAATTACGTTCACTTATACAAGAGGTGGTTTTCGTGAGTGCCGATCCCGACGAGTGGTCTATTTTTCTATCAACGTTATTAAGTCTCAGTGGTGAGATTCTTCTTTATTTATCAATTTTTTTAATTTTATTATTTCTCTCTGCCTGTTTCTCGGCTATCGAAACAGCTTTTTCGACTATAAATATTATTCGTGTACGTCAGCAATCACGAGGAAACCGCAAAAATGCGAAGGCAGCTAAAAAAGTATTAAAAATACACAAAAATTTTTCGAGGTTCTTAAGCACAATATTGGTTGCAAATAATCTTGTTAATATTGGTGCCTCATCGTTGGTGACTTATGTATTATCTGTTTCTTTTCAATTAGCGGAAACAGGAGTATTAATTGCTACTTTGGGGGTCTCTTTAATGGTCATTACTTTTGGTGAGATTATTCCTAAAAACTTTGCCGCTCTTTATCCAGAGAAAATTGCATATTGGGTGGCTGGCCCAGTTTTGATATTAACTAAAATCATGCATCCTATAACATTTGGCTTTCAGAAGATGAACCAAAAAATAGTAGAACGCGCCGAAGATGAAGAGGATCGAGTAACTGCGACAGAAGAAGAATTAATTGAGATTGTAGAAACCATTGAAAAAGAGGGCGTACTAGAACAAATAGAAAGTGAAATTATTCAAAGCGCCATTGATTTTGATGACAAAACAGTTCGTGTGGCTATGATTGATAAAGAAAAGGTTGTTTATGTGCGTGATAACATTAGTTTCAAAGAATTACTTCAAGCCGTCCGTGCTAGTCCATATTCACGTATTCCTGTACTCGCTCAAAACGAAGAAAAGGTTGTTGGTATTATTCGCCAGCGTGATCTTTTTGATCGAGTTGTTGCCTATAATGGAGTTCCTGATTTACCACTTAATACTTTGTATAGAGTTCCCAATTTTGTTTCTTATCGTCGTCCCTTGCCATATGCACTTGAAAAAATGCAACGTCAAAAAAACCACATGCTCATCGTTGTTGATAATGTCCGCGAAAAGAATTTTCTAGGAATTTTAACGCTCGAGGATGTATTAGAAGAAATAGTTGGCGAAATCTATGATGAGAGCGATAAATTGCCAACGGATGTTGTAGAAATTGGCCATCATATCTTTGAAGTAAAAGGCACGATGGAAATTGAAGAATTTTTTGACCGTTTTTTGGATGATACGGTCTTTCCACGGACAACGGCAACCACCATTGGGGAGTGGGTAAAACGTCTTGCTCGCCGAAAATGGAAGGAAGGTAAAACCGTTCGTTACGATAATTTAGTAATAAAAATAACCCATTGTGATGAAAATTCAATTGATAAAGTAGAAATTGAACAACAGACGAAAATGGATGATGAAGACGATGACTAGAAAAGGGAGGGGGACCTCTCTTTTTCAAACATAATCGAAATTGTTTAGATGGCAAATCGTATTAATACCATAAGGAAAAATCATGTTTATGAAAAAAGCGCAACCCTATGTCACGCTTGTATACGGCTGGCGGAGGAAGGGGGATTCGAACCCCCGCGAGCGTGAACTCCTGCTGGTTTTCGAAACCAGTCCCTTCAACCGCTTGGGTATTCCTCCAGCGTATTGTATTATACCCAATTCAAAGCAAAATGTCATTCTTTTTTTGTGATTTGATTCGACTTTTTATTGCTCCTTCTTTGGTTGATTTGGTATAATAGGCAAAGAATGAAAGGGCGTTAAAAATGAAAGTGCTAATTATTTCCGCAACTGCTGGGCAGGGGCATAATGCTATTGCTAAAGCAACTGCGAATTATTATAAGAATCATTATCCTGAAGTGAATGTACGCATGGACGACTTGTTTTTACCTGAACACAAAATAATGGGATTTCTCTTAAATGATTTTCATTTTTTTATGTTGCGTTTGTTTCCACGTTTGATGCGTCGCATTTATCACCAAAGTACATTGAAACAACCTACCCCCGACCATAGTTTTTCATATTTATTCTCACTTCTATCCTATCGGAAATTTAAACGAATTCTTGATGAATATGAGCCTGATGCCATTTTTTGTACTCATGTCTTTCCCGCATGTTTGATTCGACATATGCACAAAAAAGGTTTGGTTCATGCGAAGACCTATTTCATTATCTCCGATTTTGCTATTCATCCGGACAGCGAAAGCGCAAAAGATTTTGATTATGTATTTACCCCTCATGAGCGTATCCATGAAAAAGCCAAGCATTATTTGTTTCGAGAAGAGCAACTAATTCCAGTAGGTTTGCCGACCAGTGAAATTTTTTCGATTCCATTAGGGAAAGCAAATTTGCGAAAAAAGTTTGGAATATCAAAAGATGCATTTGTCGTCCTTCTTAATAATGGAGGGATGGGTGCTGGGAATAATTTAAAAACATTGCGTCGTGTATTACATGCAAAATCCAAGGTTTATGTAATAGTTGTTAATGGTCGTAATAAATCGATGAAGAAGATGATTGATGATTTCTTAGAGCGGCATCCAGAATCTCCTGTGCAAAACTTTGGCTTTGCTGATAATATGCATGAACTTATGGAAGTTGCTGACTGTATCATTGGTAAACTAGGTGGGGCAAGCATTTTTGAGTCATTTATTAAGGAAATACCAATTGTTGTACCAGTTAAGCCTCCGTTTCATGAGTACTGGAACCTTTTGTTTTTAGAACAGTACCATGCAGTCAAGTATGTCAAACATTATAAACATATCGCAGAGACCATTGATGAGTTAGTCACAAATCCAGAGGAAATGAAGTTGTTACAGGATGGCGTCCGCCAAATGAAAAAAGAAAATGCGACTCAATTGATTTGTGAATTTATAATGAAGACTGCAAGCCCCAAGTCAAACGATGTGTTATAATAGTTCCAAATGGGGATGAGAGAATGTTAACAAGCATAAGTCCAATGATTCCCTGGCTCTTTGGCATATTTATCATTACGCCCCTCTCCATTCTCGGGGTGTATTTGTATTTGTCGAGCCGGTACAGCCGAAATGTCGAACAATTGAAAATAGTTGGTCCCTCACAAAAACACTTTTTATTACGTTATCGCCTTGATAAAAACGAGATCCGCCTTTATCGTCGCGATTTACGCTTAAGGGAAATAATCTTTTCTCTTCGCGACTTTCTTGAGGCATTGCCCCAACATCATCGTAAATTGTGGGATGTTTATCTTGAAAACATTGAGAACGATGAACTCGATTCTAATGGACCATTGATTATCAATTTTGCACAATTATTAGATAATGATGTGCGTTGGGTACGAGTTAGTTACTTTTCTCGTAATGACCTTAACATCTACTTTCAAGTTGCTGAAATTTCTCGCTATTTGCCTTCCGAACGTAAGCAAAAATATTCGGAATTACAAAATGCTGTGTCTTTCATTCGTCGAGTGAATGCTCAATTAGAAAGTTCCAAGAGTGAAAATGGAGCTGTCTTCTGTTTCTATTATCATTTTTTTGAAACCATTACTCGACGATATGGAGCAGAAGCAGCCAATCAATATTTACTTCAAGTTTGGCATAACTTGCACTCCTTCAACGATGAAACAACGATTGTTGCTCATTATTCAAAAGATTATTTTGTTATGTATCAACCCAAGATTATAACTCGAAAGCAAATTGAAGATTTTGTGATTAAATTAAATAATGATATGCAATTTTCTATTGATTTTGATGGTTACCACTTCGATGCCAATTGTAGCATTGGAGTTGCTCTTATTGGAGAATTTGACTCTGCCTTAGAAGCGAATATCCAATTTGCGATACGAGCCGCTGATCGAGCCTTTGCAAATGGCGTTGATTTAATTTATTACGATTCTTCAATGGAGGAAGAAGAGAAGGCAAGAATCAAAGAGTATCAGCTTTTAGTTAAGCTTATTGAGTCCAAGGAGATTACCGCTTTATTATATCCGGTAATCTCACTGCAAAATGGAGATGTTTCAGGCTATTTTGTAGAATACCAATTTCCAAAGGATCAATTTCAAAACTTCGACCAATTGTATGATGCCGCTGTACGTAATCATATTAAGCGGGACTTTTTCTTAGCGTTAATCAAAGCGATTTATCATGCGGCATTATCAAGGCCAACGCCCCCTCGAGTATTTGTATTTCTTGATCTTGATTTAATTGAGACTATGCAGAATTATTTAAACGAGCAGGTGGAAGGTCCTTCACCCCTTGAATGGGTATGTGTTCTTACAAGTTACGAGACATTGCTTCAAAGCGAAAAGGGTCTTGCCGAACAACTAACTTCTTTGAAGAAACAAGGAGTCCTGCTTGGAGTGGTCGCCGATGAATTGATTACAACAGTTGTACATCCTCTACTATTTTCATTCGATTATTTGGTTTTCCCAGCAACCTTGACTTATCAGGTTAATCGCCAGCCACGAGCCGAATTAGTCATTGATAATATACTTTCCTTAGTACGCGAGAAAAGCATTGTTCCGGTTGCCTGGAATATAGTTGATTATGCACAAGCTGAGATTTTAAAAGATTTAGGAGTTATGCAGCTCAATGGCCCTTTATTTGATAATCGCGAGGAACGCAAAGGATCACAAAAATATTCGGTACGAAGAATCAGCAAATTGATTGATGAACCAACTGGAAATAATCGTGATTCATGATACAATGAATCAGTATTGGGGAGGATAATTATGGAAACGAAAAAAGTAAGTGCAATTACAGCGCGTGATGCGGATTTTGCGCAATGGTATACTGATGTTTGCCGCAAAGCAGAGCTGATGGATTATAGTGATGCCAAGGGATTCATTATCTACCGGCCATATGGCTATGCAATTTGGGAAGAAATTCAAACATATTTTAATAAGAAACTCAAGGCGAGTGGTCACCAAAATGTGTATATGCCAATGCTCATCCCAGAATCATTGTTTCAAAAGGAAAAGGATCACATTGAAGGGTTTGCACCTGAATGTGCTGTTGTTACTCGTGGTGGAACGGATATTCTTGAAGAACCGATGCTGATTCGTCCAACTTCAGAAGTGTTATTTTGTCAACACTATGCACGGATAGTGAATTCCTATCGCGATTTACCCAAATTATACAATCAATGGTGCTCGGTAGTTCGGTGGGAGAAGACCACGCGTCCTTTTTTAAGAGGAAAGGAATTTTTGTGGCAAGAAGGTCATACCATTCATGCTACTGAACAAGAGGCTCGTCATGAAACCTTAATGATGTTGGATTACTATGAGACTCTTGGTCGTGATTTGCTTGCTATTCCTTTTTTAACGGGTCAAAAAACAGAAAAAGAGAAGTTTGCTGGTGCAGTAAATACTTACACTGTTGAGGCTTTAATGCATGATGGCAAAGCACTTCAATCGGGAACAACACACTATTTTGGGACGGGATTTGCTCGGGCTTTTAATATTCAATTTCAAAGCAAAGAAGGAAAATTGGAGTATGTCCACCAAACTTCTTGGGGGATTTCGACGCGGTTATTAGGGGCAATCATTATGGTACATGGTGATGATGAAGGATTAGTACTTCCTCCCCGTGTAGCTCCAATTCAGGTAGCGATTGTTCCCATTCAGATGGCAAAGCCCAATGTCATGGATACTGCACGCAAAATGGAAGCTAGCTTGGCTTCAGCAGATATCCGAGTTATCCTCGATGATAGTGATCGTACTCCTGGATGGAAATATAGTGAGTATGAGATGAAGGGAATACCCATTCGATTAGAGATTGGTCCTAGGGATGCTGAGCAGCAACACTGTGTCGCTGTTATGCGACACAATCGCGAGAAAATCATTATTCCTCTTGATCAGCTTTCTGAAGTTATCCCATCATTATTGGATCGTGTGCATCAAGAGATGTATCAAAAAGCACTTGAACACATGCAATCAAATACCCGCTCAGCTACAAATTATGACGAGTTCAAACAAATCATGAACCAGCAAAGTGGGTACGTGCGAATGATGCTTTGTGATGATGATAGCTGTGAAGAAAGAATTAAACAAGAAACCACAGCTACTGCGCGGTGCATCCCGTTCCAACAAGAAAGAATCTCAGAAACCTGTCCAGTATGTGGAAAACCTGCTACAAAGCTAGTGATTTTTGCAAAGGCTTACTAAAAAAGATAATAAACTTTCATTAAATTACATAAAAATAAATATTTTTTTAGGAATTTCGAGAAACTCCCCCTACTTAAATAATGAGGGGGTGAAAAAATGAACACCATGACAGCCAAAGAATGTCGTCATTTTGTTTTTGCTCGAATGGAAGAATACAAATTAGCTTTGTGCTTTTTCGACAAGAGTGCAGTCTTTACACTCGCAGAAGATGAAACAAAAAAAGCAACAATGGAAGAAGAACGTCAAAGATCAGTGGACCGGTACCGTAAAATTAAAAATGATATTGAAACGGTATTGGATCACCTTGGCCGAGAAGATGAAATGATTATACGAAATGAGACAATTAATTCTGCACCTCGGTTCTGGTATGTACGCTATTTTTCCCGTAGTACGTATTATCGCCGTCGTGACATTGCTTATCGTAGGTTTGTTAATTTCTATCAAGCCTAAAACATTTAATTAGACAACCAAAGTAAACAATGCTATAATGACCCCGTGAGAGGTGAAAACGAATGGATTATTCGGCTGCTTTCATCGAACTGATGAAAGAAAAAACTGGCAAAAAAGAAATCCAACCGGAAACCAATTTGCGCGGGTTGGGCATTGATTCCTTGGACTTGGTTGAAATCGTTATGGATGCTGAAGAAAAATTTGGGGTAACGTTTACCAACGAAGAATTAAACAACTTCAAAACTGTTTCCGACGTTATTCAAGCAATTCAATCGAAAAAGTAAAAACTAACCCTCAACGGTTAGTTTTTTTCTGAAAGTAGGTGCTTTATGGGTTTAATCGATGTAATGGATGTTCGAAAAGAGTACAGTGGAGACCTGCTGTTTGAGCATGTATCCTTTTCAGTCAATGTGGGCGATAAAATTGCATTGATTGGCAACAATGGTACTGGTAAGACAACCTTAGTAAAAATGATTCTTGGACAAGAGACTTATGAGTCCGGATCCATTTCGATTGCGAATAAAACGACCATTGGATATCTATCCCAAGTTATGATTCGTTCGTTTGAGCATAGTCTTTATGAAGAACTATTGGATGCTTTTCAAGAGGTTATTCAACTAGAGACCAATCTAAAGGAAGCAAGTCAAATGCTCGCTGTGAATCCCAATGATCCTTTGCTTTTAAAAAAATATGGTGATTTGGAACACCGTTTTTCTGCTGCGGGTGGGTATGATTATCCACATCGCTTGGATACAATCATCCATCAATTTGGATTTACGCGTATGGATTATAATCGATTAATAAAGACCTTCAGTGGTGGCGAGCGAAACAAGATTGCTTTTAGCAAACTTCTTTTGCAGCAACCGGATGTTCTAATATTGGATGAACCTACTAACCACCTCGATATGAGTACAATTGAATGGCTCGAAGAGTACCTACGTACTTATCCAGGGGCGATTTTGCTGATATCACACGACCGTTATTTTATAGATGCTGTGTGTGATAGCATTGTTGAACTGGCTTTTCATACGGGAGAACGCTTTTCGGGCAACTATTCCTATTATTTGAATGAGAAGGTTTTACGGTATGAGCAACGGTTAAAGGCTTTTCAACTCCAAGAACGAGAAATCGCACACTTAGAAGAATTGATTCGCAAGTTTAAGCCCAAACCGAGTAAAGTTTCTTTTGCAAAAGACCGCGAAAAGAAATTGGCGCGGATTCAGGCCAATCGGATTGAAAAACCAAAAATGAGTAGTAAGGGAGTCCATTGGACCATACGTGCTGACATCACCCACCGAGTACGGCAATTTACGCTTGTGAATCTATCGTTTGGTCATTCCACTCAGCCATTGTGCTGCCCAATTAATCTTGCTGTATCAGCTGGCGATAAAATAGCCATTATTGGTCCCAATGGAATCGGAAAAACCACATTACTTAAAACTATTGCTAACATGATGAATCCTCTATCCGGTGAAATGATCCGCCATCGCGATCTAAAAGTTGGATATATTGATCAAAACCTAATACAGATTGATAGTGAATCAACACTGTTTGACTATGTCCATGATTTGTATCCGATGATGTCCAACTTTGAGGTTCGACGTCAATTGGGAGGTTTTTTGTTCACTGAAGAGGATGTATTTAAGCGCGTTAACCAACTAAGTGGTGGAGAAAAAGTTCGGCTTTCCTTTGCTATCTTAATGTTAAAAAAATACGATATTTTATTGCTTGACGAGCCAACCAACCACCTCGATATTGAAACTCGAAAGGTACTCGAGAGTAGTTTGCGCGATTTTGAAGGGACCATTCTCTTTGTCTCTCACGATCGTTATTTTATTGATGAATTAGCAACACGAATTGTTGAGTTAAGCGAGCATTCGGTGGTAGTGTTTGATGGGGATTATGAACATTACCAAAAAGAACACGCTTCAATTGTTCCTCAAATATTGGCGCCCCTCTCATCTTCAAACGCCAAAAAAGAAACAACAAAACCCAGTCTTCGAAATGCAATCAAAGACCACGAAAATCGTCTTGAGAAACTTGAAGAGAAGATGGAGATGCTCCATGAAGAGATGCTTATGCCGTCAACTACTCAAGATTATCGAGTCATGCAACGACTGGAAGCTGAACTTCAAGAGTTGGAAGAGGAATGGAATCGATGCAGTGAGCAATATATGAATTTAATTCATCAGGAGCAATCACTTTCATCTTGAAATCCAAGAGGTTCAATGCTAAAATAAACATACTGTAAAGAAGGGGTTAAGATGTTACTTGATGAGTTAAAAGCAGCAAATCTACAAGCGCTTAAAGCTAAGGATATCGAGGCCCGTGCCATTCTCTCAGTAGCAATCAATAAATGCAATATGTTGGGCATTGAGAAAAAGAGCCAAGGGACAGAACTTCTTGATAGTGATGTATTAGTAGTGCTGCAAAAAGTAGATAAAGAACTTGACGAAGAAATTGCAGCTTTTAAAAAAGTTGGAAATATCGCCCGAGTGGAAGCCTTGCAGTATCAAAAAAAGACCTTACAACAGTACTTACCAAAGCTTTTGACTGAAGCGGAGATTGCTTCCATTATTTCTGGCTTACCTGATCAAACTCTCCCAGGTATTATGAATTATTTCAAGCAGAATTATCCTGGGAAGTGTGATATGAAAACAGTAAGCATCCTTGCACGTCGTAGGCAATGATGCTTCTTATAGGAGTGTAGTTCAACGGCAGAACGATGGTCTCCAAAACCATTAATGTGGGTTCGATTCCTACCACTCCTGCCATTCGGCATTTTTTACCCCTTATGAGGGGTTTTCTTATTTTCAGCTTATTCTATCGATTGGAAGCCTCTCTATCGGAACATTCATTATGGTATACTTACGGTATTGAAGGAGGAATTGAACAATGAAGCTAATTAAAGTTTCAGCAGATCATTGGCAACAAGAAAATCTATGTTGTGCCCCTTCTAGTAATTTTGCCGGTGTTTATCATAAAAAGAAGTGGCTCACCCAATCGTTCCAATCTGGCTTAGTGATGGTGCGTACAGAAGAACCAGTGCAAGCAATGATTGAATATATGCCCACTGAGGAAGCTTGGCTACCACTTGAAGCCCCCAATTATATGGTCATTCTTTGCTTCCGTGTCCGTGATCCTCATAAAAGACTAGGTCTTGGCAAGCAATTACTGAACACCTGCCTTGAAGATGCGAAAGCAAAAGGGAAAAATGGAGTTGTGGTTCTTACGACGAAGACAAAGAAACCATTTCTATCGGATGGCTCCTTCTTAAAAAAAGAGGGATTTCAAATGGTTGATACGGCATTGAATGATGTTGAGCTTTTATGCTATCAATTCAATGCCAACACACCTCTGCCGTACATTAGAGATTGTGCAAAAAAAGGAACGATACAGCAAAAGGGAATGGTCATCTATTACACTTCGCAATGTGTCTTTACAGATGTCTATGTTGATTTACTCCAAAGCGCTTTTAAACGTCAAAAATTATTGCTGGATATCCATCATATCCAGTCGAAAGAAGAAGCTCAAAATGCCCCATGTCCATTCACAACTTATAGTGTATTCATAAATGGAAAATTTGTGACTCACGAAATTTTACGAGAAAAAGTCGCACAACAACTAGCGAAATCTTTTCATCTATAAGGAGGACCTATGCGATTACTAGGAGAGTTTCCGGATATTATTTATCCCAAGCAACCACTGCTTTATACAAGGCATACAACACGTGGCTTGGTCGAGAATTCAATTGGTGAGATTGCAATCATTCACATTGTTGGGGAGGATCAATTTGGGAAACGTGATCATTATGAATTTCCCGGTGGAGGAATCGATGAGGGAGAATCGGCTGAAGCTGGTTTCATTCGAGAAATCCAAGAAGAATTGGGATTGATTATCTGTGATATTCAACCTTTGGGTTTGATGAAGTATGCCTATCATCTATTGAAACGAGAAGAAGAGGCAGTTTACTTTTTAGCTCGTGTTAAGGGGCAATCGTCTTATAATCGAACAGAACAAGAATCAAGAATATTTGCTGAGATAGAGTGGAGAAAACCTCAGGAATTATACGAATTGCTTTGCCTTCGCCCTGTAGAGAACGTTGGGAAGCTTATTCACGCTCGCGAATGCTGTGCTTTGCGTGCCGCTTATCCCATAGTAAATAGTAGAAAGGTGTAATTTATGATTCAAATTATTCCATCAAACATCATCCATCGGTGCTCATACTACTTTGCTCTAGAAGAATATGTGATGACACATTTTCCACTCGAAGAATATTTTTTATTATGGAATATTG
Organism: uncultured Eubacteriales bacterium; assembly: GCA_964631095.1. GTDB lineage: Bacteria > Bacillota_I > Bacilli_A > RFN20 > UBA1709 > JBAYCP01. The sequence goes on along the minus strand of CAZVZF010000001.1, from coordinate 9,960 downwards.
GGCCATCAGTAATTGTTGGGAAGCACCAACTTCTTGCGACTGAAGTGAACCAGGAATACATTCAGACCAACTCCATTGAACTCTATCGACGTCCTTCTGGAGGAGGGGCAGTTTATGCGGATACAGGGTGTAAAATGTTTTCATTTTTCAGCCCACACTTTAATAAAGAGATGGTTTTCCCCACTTACTTGGGTGCGATGGTTCAAGTGCTGACAACCATGGGTATTCCGGCCACTTTTTCTGGTCGTAATGATTTGCTCGTAAGAGGGCGAAAATTTTCGGGTAATGCCTTTTATCGTTTTCAAGAACGAGCTGTTCTTCATGGAACTATGTTATTTAATACGAACATTGATGCTATGGTTCGTGCACTAACTCCATCCAATGAGAAGTTGGTTTCCAAGGGAATTGCTAGCGTTCGCGAACGTGTTATAAATCTGTGTGAGATTACTCCCTTATCTCAGACTCAGTTTTTCCAACAATTAATTGATAATCTTTGTGATTCGCATTATTATTTAACTGAAGAGGATGAGCGCATAGTTGGATATTTGGAAAAGAAATACCTAGCTCAAAGTTGGATTGAAGGTCAAAACCCACCTTTTGATGCCGTTTGCTCTGGGCGAATCCCTCAAGCTGGGAAAATTGAGATTCGGTTTTCGGTTCAACGGAATCACATTGCTGAATGTAGAGTCTCCGGCGATTTCTTTGCTTTACAACCAATGGATTCATGGGAAGGAAAGTTTAAAGGTATTCCTTTCACTCTTGAAAAGATGGTGGAAGTTGCGATGAATAACCCTATTGATCAATGGATACAAAATGCATCGTCAGACGAAATAATTGAAATCATGAGAGGAAACACACAATGAAACAAACTCACTTATACGATCAACATGTCAAACTTGGGGCAAAAATGTCAGAATATGCAGGATACCAAATGCCCATTGAATATCGCGGGATTTCCATTGAACATGAGGCTGTTCGTCAACGTGCAGGAGTATTTGATGTGTCTCACATGGGAGAAATTCGAGTTCTTGGAAATGATGCAGCCGTCTTTCTTAATGATGTTTTTACCAATGATATTTATTTAATGACTCCTCACCAGATCTTATATGGCATGTTGTGCTACCCCCATGGTGGTATTGTTGATGATTTATTGGTCTATCAAAAAGGAGAAAATGATTATCTCTTAGTAGTTAATGCAGCAAATAAAGAAAAGGACTATGCTTGGTTGGTCGAGCGTTCCACTAGTTGTTCCGTTCAAATCATTGATGAATCGGACCAATACGATGAAATAGCACTACAAGGTCCGGAGGCCCAGAATATTCTTGAAAAAACATTAGGGATTTCATTAAAAAAATTGGGTTTCTATCACTTTGAAGAGCAAATCTATCAAGGGACACCAATTCTCATTTCTCGCACTGGTTATACGGGTGAAGATGGATTTGAGATTTACCTTGGGGAAGACTCATGCAAAGCATTATGGAAACAGTTGGTTGAGGAGATGAATGTAGAACCATGTGGTTTGGGAGCGCGAGACACCTTACGCTTTGAGGCCGCATTACCTCTCTATGGGCACGAGCTTTCCGATTCGATTACTCCTTTGGAAGCAGGATTAGGCTTTGCGGTCAAAATGTATAAAGATTTTATTGGCCGAGATGCGTTGTTAGAACAAAAAGAAAATGGCATTCCACGTAAAATTGTTGGCATTGAGTTATTGGACCGTGGAATTCCCCGTCAAGGATATCGCGTGCTTATCGAGGGGAAAGAAATTGGAGCGTTAACAACAGGTTACATGATACCAACAACAAAAAAACCTCTTGGGCTTGCCCTCGTGCAAAGTGAGTATGCAAAGACCGGACAAATGGTTTCCATCGAAATTCGTGGAAAACTTGTGTCAGCCATTATTCGTGACAAAAAATTTTACGAGAAGAAGTATCAGCGATAAACGCTAAGGAGGAAACATCATGCATAAAGTATTAGAAAATCTTCGTTATTCCAAGTCCCATGAATGGGCAAACTTGAAAGATGGAACCATTTCAGTGGGAATTAGTGACTATGCAAGCCACCATATTGGCGATGTTGTCTTTGTCGACTTGCCAGAAGTTGGACGTCATTTTAATCAAGGCGAAGTTTTCGGAGCCGTTGAAAGTGTTAAAGCAGCAGCAGATCTATATAGCCCCGTAAGTGGTACGGTCATGGCGGTGAATGAAGTTTTACTCGATACTCCTGAAGCGTTGAATGAAGATGCTTATGCCAACTGGATTATGGTTTTAAAACCGGATAATCTCACAGAGCTCGACATACTTCTTTCACCTAAAGCGTATCAAGATCACTGTGCGAAAGAGCAGGAATAAATATGTTTAAATATTTCCCACACACCGAATCAGACATCCAAAAGATGCTTGACACCATTGGGGTTAAGGAGATTGATGAATTATTTTTAGATATTCCTCGTGCATTATTACAAGATCGTTGGCCTGATTTAGAAAACTCCCTAAGTGAAATTGAACTTCGCCAGCGCATGGAAAAAATTGCCGCAAAGAATAAGCGATTAATATGCTTTGCGGGTGCTGGAACTTATGATCATTATGTTCCAAGCATTATAGCTCCTCTTGTTTCGCGACAGGAGTTTTTGACTTCTTATACTCCTTATCAACCAGAAATTGCCCAAGGAACCCTCACATATATTTTTGAGTATCAATCCTACATGACTTCATTAACTGGCATGGATGTCAGCAATGCCTCCATGTATGATGGCGCTACAGCAACTGCAGAAGCGTGTCTAATGGCTGTTCAGGACAAACGAGTGCCTAGAATCTTGCTCGCAGAAACTTTGGATCCTGCTGTCCGTGAAGTGGTTCAAACTTATGCAAAATATCGAAACATCGATATTAGTATAGTTCCCATGAACGATGGTATTACTGATCGAAATGCTTTACAGGAAATGGTTCAACAGCCTTTTTCTGCTTTTGTGACACAGACCCCAAACTTCTTTGGCATTGTAGAGGACCATAGCGAATATGAACAATTAATTCATGCCAATCAAGGGCTCCTCATCATGAATGTTGATCCTTCCACCTTAGCCGTTTTGAAATCGCCGGGAGAGTGGAATGCAGATATTGCTTGCGGAGATGCTCAATCGTTAGGCATCCCGATGCATTTCGGTGGACCTCACCTTGGATTTTTATGTGCAAAAGAAAAATTGCTTCGAAAAATGCCCGGACGAATTGCGGGGATGAGCAAGGATGTCGATGGAAAGCGGGCCTATGTACTAACGCTTCAAGCAAGAGAACAACATATTCGTCGTGACAAAGCCAATTCAAATATATGCTCCAATCAATCCCTTATGGCACTTTGGGTTACCATTTATCTCTCCATAATGGGGAAGCGTGGTTTGCAACAAGTCCAAGAATCTTCCATGAAAAATGCACATTATTTATATGAACAATTGATTGCTTCGGGACATTTTAAACCCGTCTTTAGCAACCCCTTTTTGTTTGAGTTTGTACTACAGACAGACTTAGATATCAAGGATTTACAAAAGCGATGGATGGAAGCAGGCTTCCAAGGACCGGTCTCTTTATCTGGGTTCGACCCCAGGTGGTTATTATTCTGTGCGACAGAACAACGCACAAAGGCTGAAATCGATGCTTTTGTAAAAGCCGTGGAGGTGGCAAAATGAACGAGTATAATCGCTTGATTTTTGAATTATCAAAGCCGGGCCGTTGTGGAGTTTCTTTGCCAGACAATGACTTGCCTTATGAAATGGATCATATTCTTCCCTCGAATCTTTTAAGACAATCAAACACTCTTTTGCCTGAAGTGGCAGAACTCGATGTTGTTCGTCATTACACCAATCTTTCTCAAAAGAATTTCGGAGTCGAAAGTGGTTTTTATCCCTTGGGTTCTTGCACAATGAAATACAATCCTAAAATAAACGAAGAAGTGGTGGCAAATAAAGCCTTCCAGTCGATTCACCCATTGGTTTGTGTGGAGCATGCTCAAGGTTTAATGCAAGTGTATTATGAAACCAACCGAATGTTATCTTCTCTGACTGGAATGGATGAGTTTACTTTCCAACCTTTTGCGGGCGCTCACGGAGAATTAACTGGGTTGATGATTATGCGCGACTATCATCATTCGAGAAACGATCATAAGCGTACCAAAGTATTAGTGCCAGATTCTGCGCATGGAACCAATCCTGCAAGTGCTGCGGTTGTTGGATTAGAGGCGATTGATATAAAGTCCAATCCGGATGGGACCGTTAATATTGATGATTTAAAAACACATTTAAGCGATGAAATTGCTGGAATAATGCTCACGAATCCCAACACCCTTGGCATGTTTGAAAAAGATATTCTTGTCATTACGAAATTGATTCATGATGTGGGAGGCTTATGTTACTACGATGGGGCCAATCTAAACGCCATTCTAGGGATTGTTCGTCCGTTTGATATGGGGTTTGACATTATGCATATCAATTTGCATAAAACATTTTCTACTCCTCATGGTGGTGGAGGACCAGGGAGCGGACCAGTTGGTGTACGCGAAGATCTGATACCATTCCTTCCCAATCCACGTATAGTAAGGACTGATCAAGGGTATCGTTTTGAAGAGTCTGATTTGTCCATTGGGCGTGTCGCAAGGTATTATGGGAATTTCCAAGTTGTTATTCGTGCCTATGTGTATTTGAAGACATTAGGTAAGTCTCATGTTTCCGATGTCGCTCGATATGCGGTGCTTAATGCTAATTATATAAAGGAATCTTTAAAAAAAGAGTATTTATTACCGATTGAGAACGCTTGTAAGCACGAGGTTGTTTTCAGCGGATTAGTCGATAAGACGACTGGAGTCACAACACTTGATGTGGCGAAAAGGCTTTTAGATTTCGGCTACCATCCTCCCACCATTTATTTTCCATTAATCATCAAAGAAGCATTAATGATTGAACCGACTGAGATGGAGAGTCTTGAGACCATGGATTCGTTTATTTCAATTATGAAGCAAATTGCTCAAGAAGCGATTTCGAACCCGGAATTGGTCAAAACGGCCCCTCATCATACTCCAGTTCGTCGTATCGATGAAGTGCTTGCTGCTCGAAAACCGATCTTGCGTTATCAAGATCACAGCAAACATGATTGATCTAATTATTGTCGGTGCAGGACCAGGCGGGTATGAGACTGCAATCCTGGCTGCAAAACATGGGTGGTCGGTGGTCTTAATTGAGCAAAATAAAGTGGGAGGAGTATGCCTTCAAGCAGGATGTATTCCAACCAAAAATTACTATCACTCTGCAAAGTTGTTGCGTGATATTCAGCAGTCCGAACCATTCGGAGTAAGCGCCGCGGATGTTTCCTTTTCATATGAAAAAATGAAACTACATAAAGATGAAATTATTCAAAAATTGACGAAAAGTATTGAAAGTGAAATCCAAAAGCTCGGAATCCACCTAGTATATGGCCAAGCATCATTATTAGGACCCCATACTGTACAGGTAGGAGAAATCTCCTACCAAGGGCGGTATATTATATTAGCTACGGGGTCTAACCCTAAACAATTGAAATTCCCTGGAATCGATCTTCCGGGAGTGATGGATTCCTCCCAATTATTGCAGCTTGATGCATTGCCCCAACGACTGGCAATTGTGGGAGGAGGAGTTATCGGCTGTGAGTTTGCCTCTATCTATGCTTCATTGGGTTCACAAATTACATTGATTGAATGGCTCCCTGGAATCTTGCCGCAGATTGATGAAGAAGTCAGCAAGCGTCTCATGATGGCTTTTCGCAAAGAACGCATTCAAGTTCAAACCAATACTGGTGTTCAATCAATCTCGTCATCCAATGATGGATTAGCACTCCATCTACAAACTCGTTCAGGCGAGAAGAAAGAAATTTCTGTGGATGCCGTACTTCTTAGTGTCGGGCGTCTTCCTAATGTGGATTGGCTTTCTAATAGTCCAGTGACATTGGAGCGCAACGAGCAAGGAGGCATTCGAGTGGATACTTGGGGCAAATCGTCTATTCCCTCTATTTATGCCATTGGGGATGTATGTGGAGGATGGATGCTTGCTCATGCAGCGACTTTTCAAGGGAAAAAAGCTTTTTTTCACATGGCAAATTATTCCGATGGAATCAATCTTCAAAATACGCCAAGTGCCATCTTCACTTTTCCTCCTATTGCAATGATAGGCAAAACCGAGCAAATGGTTCGTGGTGAGAACTACTTTGTATTCAAGTCGCTTTATGCGAGCAGTGGCATTGCCCAAGCCAATGAGGCCACTTTTGGATTTGTAAAGTTAATTCTTTCCTCTGATCAAATACTTATAGGGGCACATATTATTGGTGCCAATGCTCCTGATTTAATTGGAGAACTTACGATTGCCATCCAAAAGCACCTATCTTTAAGAGAATTACAACAAGTCATTCATCCTCATCCAACCTTAAGTGAGGTTATTCAAGATGCCATTCATCAATCCGAACAAAAGAATTAAGATGAAATCTCTTTACAAAATGGCGAGTAAACGATAAAATAGAATAGCGTTCGAAATGGCGATAGTGGCGAAGTGGTTTAACGCACCTGACTGTGACTCAGGCACTCGTGGGTTCGATCCCCATCTGTCGCCCCATTTTGTTCAAATCAAGACAACAGCAATCTGTTGTCTTTTTTTTGATATTTTTAATCGAACTGTTTGATAATGATTATTCTAAGAATTGGAAAGCTATTATTTTAAAAAAAGAAGCTAAATTATATTTTCTGCATAAGCAAAAAAAAGCCCTTAATTTATGGTCATTTTTATAATGTAATCTTCATAAGGAAAATACGTTTTAAAAAAAGTGAAAATAAGTACATCTTTTTTGTTGCATTCTTATCAAGAATTAGTATAATTTATTTCGTACAATTAAATAAACAGTTTAATTATACTAAACTAATTTAAGGGGAGGCGTATCAATGAAAATTGGCGAAAAACTAAATCGACTACGCAAAAAGAATGGTTTAACTCTTGCAGAGCTTGCTTCAAGATGCGAATTGACCAAAGGTTTCTTGTCTCAATTGGAGAATGATATTACGTCCCCTTCAATAGCGACCTTAGAAGATATTCTGGAAGCGCTTGGTACCGACATCAGCGAATTTTTCCAAGAACAAGTCGAATCCAAAATTGTTTTCCGTAAATCTGATTTTTTTGAGGATGAACGTGATGGTTTTCAAATTTCTTGGGTTATTCCTGATGCACAAAAACGTGCCATGGAGCCCATTGTGATTACGCTTGAGCCTGGTGCTCATTCCTTCTCATTATCCCCTCGAGAAACCGAAGAATTTGGAATTGTATTGAATGGTTCTGTTACCCTTCATTATGGTAAGCGTATTGAGATTATACGAAAAGGAGAGACTTTTTATTTTGAAGGTTCGGAAGAGCATTCACTTTCTAATTCAGGGAAAACCGTTGCAAAAGTATTATGGGTCGCAACACCCCCATCATTTTAAAGGAGGCACATCAATTCATGTCACTTACACAAACTCCACGCAAACTAGCTAAGTCTGTTAAAAAAGAGCGTCGTCCTTTAATTGAAATTCAAGGATTAACCAAGGAATTTGATGGATCTGTGGTTTTAAAGGGGATGGATTTAACCATTTATGAAAATGAATTTGTTACATTACTTGGGCCTTCAGGATGTGGGAAGACGACGACACTCCGTATTTTGGGGGGGTTTGAAGAACCAACAAGTGGTAAAATCATTTTTGATGGTAAAGAAATTACAACCATTCGTAATTATGATTTGCCAACCAATACGGTGTTTCAACGATATGCCCTTTTTCCTCATTTAAATGTTTTTGAAAACATCGCCTTTGGTTTGCGCATTAAACAAAAAAATGCAACGGGTTGGCGTAATCGTCTTAAAAAACTTCTAAAACGCCCCAACGTGGCTGTTGATTTCGGCTTTACAGAAGAGATAATCGCCGGTAAAGTGAAACGCATGTTAAAACTTGTGAATCTTGAAGGGTATGAACAACGTAGTGTTACCAGTCTTTCGGGGGGCCAACAGCAACGCGTTGCGATAGCGCGTGCACTAATTAATGAGCCTAAAGTATTGTTGCTGGATGAACCACTCGGTGCACTGGATTTAAAACTTCGACAAGAAATGCAATATGAATTAAAGGATATACAAATCAACACTGGGATAACATTTATTTTTGTTACCCACGATCAAGAAGAAGCTCTCACAATGTCTGACAAAATCGTCATTATGAAAGAAGGAGAAATACAACAAGTAGGGACTCCTGAAGATGTTTACAATGAACCTATTAACGAGTATGTTGCAAAATTCATCGGAGAATCCAATATTATTGATGGTACAATGCTCCGTGACTATCTTGTATCCTTTGATGGTCAAGAATTTGAGTGTGTAGATCGGGGGTTTTCGGATAATGAGGCCGTGGATGTTGTCATTCGTCCCGAAGATTTAGACATTGTTGAACCAAGTGAAGGTTTAATTACTGGGGTTGTGGATTCGGTGATTTTTAAAGGGGTTCATTTCGAAATTGATGTTAAGACATCCGAGCGTATCTATACCGTTCATACCACCGACCAATCTCCCGAAGGCAAAAAAGTCGGGTTGCGTTTCAATCCCGAAGATCTTCATGTAATGGAGAAGATGACATATGCCGGAGTTTAACCCCAAAATTGTCCCCTTGCGGCACAAGAGACCTCATCGTCGAATTAAAATTAGTGGTTTTGAATTACTTGCACTTCCTTATGTGACTGTTTTACTATTTCTCATCTTTCTACCTGTTCTAATGATTGCGCTTTACGCCTTCATCAAAGATAGTGGCTCGACGAACTTAATTATCTTTGGGTTCGACAATTTTATACGTTTCATTGGAACTCCAGAAAATATAGTTACTTTGGGAAGGTCGCTACGTTTAGCTTTAATTGCGACAATCATCTGTCTATTGCTTGGGTATCCTTATGCATATTTTACTGCTGGATCGTCCAATAAATCACAACGAATCTTAATACTCTTAGCGACCGCTCCCATGTGGATTAATATGTTGCTTCGGGTCTATGCATGGCGTCAAATTTTTGATGCTTCTGGTTCGTTAAATGCAATCTTGGGCATTTTTGGAGTTCCTGAAATCGATTTTCTTGCCACTGAAATACCAGCCATTATCGGGATGGTATCTGTCTATTTGCCATTTATGATTCTTCCCATTTACACTATTTTACGTAAATTAGATTCTTCGTTAATTGAAGCAAGTAGTGATTTAGGTGCACGTCCACAACAAACATTTTGGCGGGTGATATTTCCTCTTTCCATTCCGGGGATCTTGTCAGGAATAACGATGGTTCTTCTGCCAACCGCAACGACTTTAGTCATCCCTGAATATTTGTCCAAAAATAATTATGCATTGATTGGGAATCTCATTGAGATGAAGTTCAAAAACAATGGGGATTGGGGCTATGGAAGTGCTATTTCAATTGTTTTAGGAATTGTAATAATGGCGTTAGTATTCTTTGCAAACCGTTTTGATCGCTTTGCTGAAGTTGAAGAAAAGGGGGCTAAACGATGATTAAGGGTGGGAAAAACCGCTTTAAGAAATTTTATTTTGCCTTCATGCTATTCTTCTTATATATCCCTTTTGTTCCGCTTTTTCTATTCTCTTTTAATGCATCTCGATCTTTAACAAACTGGGCTGGATTCTCCCTTCAATGGTATGAGAAGCTTATGGTCGATGCTGACATTGCATTGGCAGTAATCAATACCGTTTTTATTGCTATCATTGCTACCTTTCTCTCTGTATTGATCGGGACGCTTGCAGCAATTGCACTCTCCCGTTCGCGTAAAGTTCTTCGAGATTGGTTGCTACGAGTGAATAATTTACCCATTGTTAATCCTGAAATTGTTACGGCGGTTGCTATGCTTCTTCTCTTCATTTCTTTAGGTATTCCAACAGGGTATCTTACCA